>NZ_JBHJTL010000083.1:0-34282 GCF_042264065.1 Streptomyces sp. NPDC056222
GGCCCCGGGGGACGCCGAACGGCGTCCCCCCGGGCCCGTCGTGGTTCGGGCACCCGTGCCTACGGGCGGTAGATCGCCTCGATCTCGTCCGCGAAGTCCTTCGCCACCACGTTGCGCTTCAGCTTCAGCGACGGCGTGATGTGGCCCGCCTCCTCGGTGAACTGGGAGTTCAGGATCCGGAACTTCCGTACCGACTCGGCCTTGGACACGGCCGCGTTGCCGTCGTCCACCGCCCGCTGGATCTCCGCGAGCAGCTCCGCGTCGTCGCGCAGCGACGCCGCCGTCGAGTCCGCCGGCTTGCCGTGCTCGCTCGCCCAGCGGCCGAGGAACTCCTCGTCCAGGGTGACCAGCGCGCCCACGAACGGACGGCCGTCGCCGACGACCATGCACTCGGCGACCAGCGCGTGCGCACGGATCCGGTCCTCGATGACCGCCGGGGCGACGTTCTTGCCGCCCGCCGTCACCAGGATCTCCTTCTTCCGGCCGGTGATCGCGAGGTAGCCGTCCTCGTCGAGCGTGCCGATGTCACCGGTGTGGAACCAGCCGTCGGCCAGCGCCTCCGCCGTCGCGGCCTCGTTCTTCCAGTAGCCGGTGAAGATGTGCTCGCCGTGCAGCAGCACCTCGCCGTCGTCGGCGATCCGCACCACCGAGCCCGGCAGCGGCTGACCCACCGTGCCGATCTTCTGCCGGTCCCACGGGTTGAACGCCGTCGCCGCGCAGGACTCCGTCAGGCCGTAGCCCTCCAGGACGGTGAAGCCGATGCCGCGGTAGAAGTGGCCGAGTCGCTCGCCCAACGGCGCTCCGCCGGAGATGGCGTACTCACCGCGCCCGCCCAGCACCGCCCGCAGCTTGCTGTAGACGAGCTTGTCGAAGACCTTGTGCTTGATCTTCAGACCGAGCGACGCGCCCTGCGGGGTGCTGGTGGCCCGGCTCCAGGCGATCGCCGTGTGCGCGGCCTTGTCGAAGATCTTGCCCTTGCCGTCCGCCTGGGCCTTCGCGCGCGCCGAGTTGTAGACCTTCTCGAAGACGCGCGGCACACCGAGGATCAGGGTGGGCCGGAACGAGGCCAGCTCGTCGGTGAGGTTCTTGATGTCCGGCAGACAGCCGAGCTTGATCGGCGCCATGACCGCAGCGAGCTCCACCATGCGGCCGAAGACGTGGGCGGCCGGCAGGAAGAGCATCACGGAGCTCTCGCCGGTCCGGAAGAGCGGCTTCAGTCGCTCGACCAGGTTGCCGCACTCCGCGAAGAACGCGCGGTGCGTCAGCACGCAGCCCTTGGGGCGGCCGGTGGTGCCCGAGGTGTAGACGATCGTCGCCGGGTCGTCCGCGTGCGCCGACGACATCCGCTCGTCGAGCAGTTCGTCGGAGACGTCCGCACCGGTGGCGGTGAGCTGGGCGACGGCGTCGGCCTCGATCTGCAGGACGCCCTTCAGCGCGGGCAGGTTCGACCGGACCGACTCCACCGACTCCTGGTGGGCGGGGGACTCGACGAGGGCGAGCGAGGCGCCCGAGTCACCGAGGATCCATTGGATCTGTTCCGGCGAACTCGTCTCGTACACCGGCACCGTCACGGCGCCCGCGCTCCAGATCGCGAAGTCGAGGAGTACCCACTCGTACCGCGTTCTGGAAAGCAGTGCGACCCGGTCGCCCGGCTCCACGCCGGCGGCGATCAGACCCTTCGCGGCCCCGCGGACCTCGGCGAGGAACTGCTTGGCGGTGACGTCCGTCCAGACGCCGGCCACCTTGCGTCCCATGACGGCGGTGTCTGGGTGCTGAGACGCGTTGCGGCGGATGAGATCCGTCAGATTGCCGTCCGAGGGGACCTCGTACAGGGCCGGAAGGCTGAACTCGCGCAAGACTGCTGCTCCTCATCGGGCGCCGGCGCCACGGCTCTGTGTGAATGCACCGGTGCGGTCCAAGATCGGGCAGGTGCTCAGTGGGGGTGAGCACAACTGGACTGCCCGGACGTTACCCATCAGTACTCGGTTCCCGATAGGGGGGTCTGGCCAGATGTTCGGTGCATCACACAGTAGTGGCCGTGCTTCGCGCACAGTAATCCACAGCTTTCCGGACTCGGAAGTAACCGCAGGTCCGACGCCCTACGCTGAGCCGCATGAGGATCAACGTGGTCAGTGACGTGCACGGGAACGCAGGTGCCCTCCTCAAGGCGGGGGAGGGTGCGGACGCCGTCGTCTGTCTCGGCGACCTGGTGCTCTTCCTCGACTACGCCGACCACAGTCGCGGCATCTTCCCCGACCTCTTCGGCGTGGAGAACGCCGACCTGATCGTCGAACTGCGCACCGCGCGCCGCTTCGACGAAGCTCGTGACCTGGGACGACGCCTCTGGTCCGAACTGGCCGTCGACCGGAACACGGCCATCGAGTCCGCGGTGCGGCGCCAGTACGAGGAACTGTTCGCGGCCTTCCCGACCCCCACCTACGCGACCTACGGAAATGTCGACATCCCGGGGCTGTGGAACGAGTACGCCCGGCCGGGGACCACGGTCCTCGACGGCGAGCGGGTCGAGCTCGACGGGCTGGTCTTCGGCTTCGTCGGCGGCGGACTGCGCACCCCGATGCGGACGCCGTACGAGATCTCCGACGAGGAGTACGCGGCGAAGGTGGAGGCGCTCGGCGAGGTCGACGTGCTGTGCAGTCACATTCCTCCGGACGTCCCCGAGCTGACCTACGACACGGTCGCGCGCCGCTTCGAACGCGGCAGCAGCGCCCTGCTCGACGCGATCCGGCGCACCAGGCCGCGGTACGCCCTCTTCGGCCACGTCCACCAGCCGCTGGCGCGCCGGATGCGGGTCGGGAGCACGGAATGCGTGAACGTCGGCCACTTCGCGGCGACGGGCAGGCCGTGGACGCTGGAGTGGTGACGGGCCTTCGGTGACGGCGCGATAGCCTTCGGTCGGCACGGTTCGTGCCCTTCGACTTCCGCCGGACCGCACAGTGGAGGAGCCACAGCGATGGCCGAACACACCAGCTCGAGCATCACCATCGAGGCAGCGCCGGCCGACGTCATGGGCGTGATCGCCGACTTCGCCCGCTACCCCGAGTGGACGGGCGAGGTGAAGGAGGCCGAGGTCCTGGAGAAGGACGCGGCCGGCCGCGCGGAGAAGGTGCGGCTGCTGCTCGACGCGGGCGCGATCAAGGACGACCACACGCTGGCGTACACCTGGACCGGCGACAACGAGGTCTCCTGGACGCTGGTCAAGTCCCAGATGCTCCGCTCCCTGGACGGCTCGTACCGCCTGGCCCCGGCGGGCGGCGGGACGCGCACCGAGGTGACGTACCAGCTGACGGTGGACGTCAAGATCCCGATGCTGGGCATGATCAAGCGCAAGGCGGAGAAGGTCATCATCGACCGGGCGCTGGCGGGCCTGAAGAAGCGGGTGGAATCGGGCGCGTAGCCGCGGGGGCGGCGCCTGCGCGACCGCGTCGTCCGGGCCCCGGCGCCGCCGGGGCGGCGCCCCGCCCGTCCCACCGGCGGTGGGCAACTGTTCCGCCGGGGCGGGCCCACCCTTCCCCCCCCCCGTTGTGGGCAACTGTTCCGCTGGGGCGGCGCCCACCCACGCCTCACCCCTCCCACCCCCGTTGTGGGCACCCGTGCCGCTGGGGCGGCGCCCACCCACGCCTCACCCCTCCCACCCCCGTTGTGGGCAACTGTTCCGCTGGGGCTGGGGGTCCCCCCGGACGAAGTCTGGGGGAGGGTGGGCACAACGGAACGGCGCCCTTGCCGGGCCCAGGCTCCCGGTCCGTACGGTGCGCACGGGTGCGGCGCCGTCGTCGGGTTGTGCCCACCCGTTCCGCCCTGCGGAACGCCTGCCCACAACCCGCGTGAGCGGAACGCCTGCCCACAACCCGCGTGAGCGGAACGCCTGCCCACAACCGGGGGGCGGGGGTTGAGGGTGGGTGCCGCCCCGCGGAACGGCTGCCTACAGCCCGGGGGAGTGGGCACCGCCCCGCGGGGGAGGCCTGTTGCGGCGGGGCGGTAACGTTCCGTCGTATGGGGATCTTGCTCGTCACCGGGACCGGCGGCGCCGGTCGTACCACCGTCGCTTCCGCCACCGCGCTCGCCGAGGCGCAGGCCGGCCGGCGGGTCCTCCTGGTGTCGGGCGACGCCGACGAGACGCCCGGCGTGGAGCTCCTCCGCCCCGCCCCCGCCGCCGACTTCCGCCGCGAGTTCCTCGCCCTGCAGGCCCGCTCCGGCGCCGCCCTCGACCTCCTCGGCGCCGCCCCCTTCGAGGACGCCGAGCTCACCGAACTCCCCGGCAGTCACCAGTTCGCCCTGCTCCGCGCCCTGCGCGCCGCCGCCGGTGACTGGGACCTCGTCGTCGTCGACCTGCCCCCGCTGCTCGAAGCCCTCGCCCTCCTCGCGCTGCCCGAGCAGCTGCGCCGCTACCTCCGCCGCATCCTGCCGCCCGAGCGACAGGCCGCCCGCGCCCTGCGCCCCATGCTGGCCCAGCTCGCCGGCGTCCCCATGCCCGCCCAGTGGCTGTACGCGACGACGGCCCGCTGGGAGGCCGAGCTCGCCGCCGTCCAGGCCGTCGTCGACGACCCCACCACCGCCGTCCGCCTCGTCGTCGAGCCGGGACCCGCCGCCTCCGACGCCCTGTGCACCGCCCGCCTGGGCCTCGCGCTCCACCGCCTCGCCCTCGACACCGTGATCGCCAACAAGCTGCTCCCGGCCGACTCGCCCGACCCATGGCTCGCCGGGCTGACCGCCCAGCAGCACGAGCACCTGGCCCGGCTCCGTACCTCCCACGACGGGGCCGTGCACGCGCTCCCGCACCTCGGCCGGGACCTGCGCGGCCCGGAGGACCTCGCTCTGCTCGCGGTCGACGCCAAACCCGCACCCGCCCCCGAGTGGACCGTCGAGGACCGCAGGGACGACGACGGCATCCTCGTCTGGCACATCCCCCTGCCCGGTGCCGTCAAGGGCGAGCTCTCCCTCGTCCGCCGCGGGGACGAACTTCTCCTCGCCGTCGGCCCGTTCCGCCGCAACGTCCCGCTGCCGCCCGCCCTGCGCCGCTGCACGGTCGCCGGCGCCGGGCTCGTCGACGGCGATCTGAGGGTCCGCTTCGCACCGGATGCCGGTCTCTGGCCCCGGACGTCCTGAGGCCGTGTACCGTCGACGGTATAAGCCGTAAGGAGTACGCCATGAGCGATTCGGATGCCTGGGCCAAGGCGTGCGCCGAGGACCTGGAGGCCGAGAAGGCGCGCCGCCGCGCCGAGGCCGGCGCGGAGCCCGGCTCGGCCGCCGAGGAGTTCCGCAAGCTCTTCGACGCCGTCGCCGACAAGGTCTCCTCGATGCGGAACCCGCTGATGGGCATGGCAGCCCAGGGCACCGTGCAGCAGCTGGTCAACCAGGCGAAGGCGGCCGTCGAGCCCGTCATCGAGCGCAACCCGCAGGTCTTCGACCACCTCGCCGCCGCCGGCAACGAACTGCTGGCCGCCTACCGCTCGGCGGTCGAGGGCCACGAGACGCGCTGGACCCGCGACGAGCCGGACGACCCGCGCAAGGAATCCCGGCCGGACCGGCCCGAGGACTCCAAGAAGGACGACGACGGGCCCGGAACCGGGCAGCACATCGACCTGGACTGATCAGTACGGTCGCCCCCCTCGGGTACGGTTGGCCTTAGCGGGGCTCGACCGAAAACTGAGGGACACATGGGACTCACCATCGGCGTCGACATCGGCGGCACGAAGATCGCGGCCGGCGTGGTCGACGAGGAGGGCAACATCCTCGACACGCACAAGGTGCCCACCCCGCCGACCCCCGAAGGCATCGTCGACGCGATCTGCGCCGCCGTGTCCGAGGCCGGCAAGGGTCATCAGATCGAGGCTGTCGGCATCGGTGCCGCGGGCTACGTCGACGACAAGCGCGCCACCGTCCTCTTCGCGCCGAACATCGACTGGCGGCACGAGCCGCTGAAGGACAAGGTCGAACAACGGGTCGGCCTGCCCGTCGTGGTCGAGAACGACGCGAATGCGGCGGCCTGGGGCGAGTACAGGTTCGGGGCCGGGCAGGGCCACGAGGACGTCATCTGCATCACGCTCGGCACCGGCCTCGGCGGCGGCATCATCATCGGCAACAAGCTCCGCCGTGGACGCTTCGGCGTGGCGGCCGAGTTCGGCCACATCCGGGTCGTCCCCGACGGCCTGCTGTGCGGCTGCGGCAGCCAGGGCTGCTGGGAGCAGTACGCCTCCGGCCGTGCGCTCGTCCGGTACGCGAAGCAGCGTGCCCACGCCACGCCCGAGCACGCGGAGATCCTCCTCGGCCTGGGCGACGGCACGCCCGACGGCATCGAGGGCAAGCACGTCAGCGCGGCGGCCCGACAGGGCGACCCGGTGGCCGTGGACTCCTTCCGCGAGCTGGCCCGCTGGGCCGGCGCCGGCCTCGCGGACCTGGCGTCGCTCTTCGACCCCTCGGCGTTCATCGTGGGCGGAGGCGTCTCGGACGAGGGTGAGCTGGTGCTCGACCCGATCCGGAAGTCGTTCCGCCGCTGGCTGATCGGCGGCGAGTGGCGCCCGCACGCCCAGGTCCTCGCGGCCCAGCTCGGAGGCAAGGCCGGTCTGGTCGGCGCGGCGGACCTGGCCCGCCAGGGCTGACGCCCACGCCAGGCTCGTACGGCATTCGTACGACTCGGAACGCCGTCCCGCGCTCGCGCGAGGGGCGGCGTTCCGCACGTCGAGGCCACGTCTGCCCGTCGCGTCCTCTGGGGACCGACGGGCGGTTGTCGTATGTTGCTGGGCATGGCGATCACCGGACTGCCCAACTCCCGCACCGAGGCGGACGGTTCGGCCGTCGTCCGGGTGCTCAGCTACAACATCCGCTCGATGCGCGACGACGAGGACGCCCTCGCCCGGGTCATCCGGGCCTGCGCGCCCGATCTCGTCCTCGTCCAGGAGGCGCCGCGCTTCTTCCGCTGGCGCAAGCACGCGGCCCGGCTCGCAGCCAAGAGCGAGCTCGTCGTGCTGAGCGGCGGCGCCACGGCCGCCGGGCCGCTGCTGATGTGCTCGCTGAGGGCCACCGTGGAGCGGACCGAGGACGTGCTGCTGCCGCTGACCCCGGGGCTGCACCGGCGCGGCCTCGCCACCGCCGTCGTACGGTTCGCGGGCGCGAGGGTCGGGCTGATCAGCTGTCATCTGAGTCTGCGTAGCGACGAACGGTACGCGCAGGCCGGGATGGTTCTCGACCGGGTCGCCGCCATGGACGTCCCGCACACGATCGTCGCGGGGGACCTCAACGAACGCCCCGGCGGCCGGAGCTTCACCCGTCTCACCAAGGAGCTCCAGGACGGCTGGGCGGCCAGCCCCTGGGGCGGCGAGTACACCTCGACGCCCACCGACCCGCACCAGCGCATCGACGCGATCCTGGCGACCGGGGGTGTCGAGTTCCTGGGCTGCGGAGTCCCGGCGGACCTCGACCCGACGGACCTGAGAACGGCGACGGACCACCTCCCGGTCCTCGCGGCGGTCAGGATTCCGGCGACCTGAGCGGCGAGGCCGGAGGCGGGGGCGGAGGCCGGGGTGACGGCACCCGGCGGACGGAGTCCGCCGGGAGGATCAGCCCATCTCCCGGTCCTCGCGGCCGCCGGGATCCCGCGGCCGGGAACGGACGGAGCGGTGCCGGGTCCGCTACACCACCGCGCCGCGCCCCGGGTCGTCGTAGCCGTCATCGTCGTCGTCGTGCTTCATGCGCGCCACGAGCGTCGCGAAGCCGCCGAGGAAGCCGCCCACGCAGAGCGTGGTCAGCCACCACGTCATGTCCCACTTGAGCAGCACCGCGAGCAGCATCAGGACCGGGCCGCCGACGACGCCAAGCCACGCGAACTTCGTGGTCGCGTCCGCCTCCGGCAGCGGCGGAGGCTCCGGCGGGACGAAGTGGCCCTCGTCGCCGTCCTCGCCCTTCTTGCCGGCCGGCTTCTCGCCGGTCTCGGCGTCCGGATCCGCGAGTTCGTAGTCGCGCGGGCCGCCGCCCACGCTCACGCCGGGCGCGAAGACGACCGAGCCGCCGAGGACGGGCTTCCGAGGATCCTCGTCCTCGCCGTCCTCCTCTTCTTCCTCCTCGTCCTCGCCGTCGTCGTCACCGTCGTCGGAACCCTCCACGGGCTCCGGCAGTGCCAGGTCCTCCACCGATCTGAAGGGCCTCGCCCCCGGAGGGTCCGCCGGCTCCTCGCCGTACCCGGCGACGATCGCGGCCCAGGCCGCTTCCTCGTCGATCGGCTGCGGCTCGCGCTCGCCGTCCTGCTGCTCAGCCACTGCTCGTGCTCCCCTTCTCCCCCACGGCCTCCGGAGCGAGGCGGCAGAGGAACGCCCAGCTCTCCTCGAAGATCCGCTCCGCATCGTGGTCCAACGTCGCCACGTGGTAGCTCTGTTCCAGCAGGATCTCCTTCACGTCCGTCGAGGAGATCCGGCTCAGGATCCGCGCCGTGTCGGCGGGCGGCACCACATGGTCCTGCGTGCTGTGCAGGACCACCAGCGGCTGCGTGACCTGCGGCAGCTCCGCGTCCACCGTCTGGAACAACCGTCGCAGGGAGTGCGCCGCGTGCAGCGGCACCCGGTCGTACCCGACCTCCGTCGCACCCTCCTTGGCGATGTCGCTGGCGATGCCGTTCGTCGACCGGACGAAGTGGCGGGCCACCGGCAGCGCGTGCGCCGCCAGGCCGTGGACCTTGTTGCCCGGGTTCACCAGGACGAGGCCCTGCACCGCGTCCCCGTACTTGGCCGCGAGCCGCAGCGCCAGCGCCCCGCCCATGGACAGGCCGAAGACGAAGACCCGCTCGCAGCTCGCGAGCAGCTCCTGCAGCGCCCGGTCCACCTCCGCGTACCAGTCGTTCCAGGTCGTGAGCTGCATGTCCTCCCAGCGTGTGCCGTGCCCGGGCAGCAGCGGCAGCGACACCGTGAGACCGCGCTCGGCCAGATACTCCGCCCACGGGCGCAGCGACTGCGGGGAACCGGTGAAACCGTGACAGAGAAGGACGCCGACCTCTCCGCCCTCATGGCGGTACGGCTCGGCTCCAGGAAGGACCGGCACCGGGGTCTCCTGTTCGGGTTCGGCTTCGAGGTGCGAGTACGGCGAGTACCGCGACGAAGCAACGACGAAAGAGGGAAGAACCTTCACCGTACGCGACCGGACCGACACCGACCAGGGCCGTTCGCACGAAGGTGCGCCGCACACGGCCACACCCGCGAGGGCAGGCGGGAAAAGGCGGGATAAGGTCTGTCCGACAGCACACGGAAGGTACTCGAGTTGATCTACGGCGCAATGAAGTTCTCCATCGGAGGGTCACTGAAGGTCGCCTTCAGGCCTTGGGTGGAGGGCCTCGAGAACATTCCCGCCGAGGGGCCGGCGATCCTCGCGAGCAACCACCTGTCCTTCTCGGACTCCTTCTTCCTGCCGGCGGTCCTCGACCGCAAGGTCACCTTCATCGCCAAGGCCGAGTACTTCACCTCGCCGGGTGTGAAGGGCAAGCTCACCGCCGCCTTCTTCAAGGGCGTCGGCCAGCTCCCCGTGGACCGCTCCGGCGCCCGCGGTGCGGGCGAGGCGGCGATCAAGGCCGGTATAGACGTCATCGAGAAGGGCGGGCTCTTCGGGATCTATCCCGAGGGCACCCGCTCGCCCGACGGCCGGCTCTACCGCGGCAAGCCCGGCGGCCTCGCGCGCGTGGCCCTGGCCACCGGCGCGCCGGTCATCCCGGTCGCCATGATCGACACCGAGAAGATCCAGCCGCCCGGCAAGGTCGTGCCCAAGCTGATGCGCCCGGGGATCCGGATCGGCAAGCCGCTCGACTTCAGCCGCTACCAGGGCATGGAGGGCGACCGCTTCATCCTCCGCTCGGTGACCGACGAGGTCATGTACGAGATCATGAAGCTGTCCGGCCAGGAGTACGTCGACATCTACGCGACCGCTGCCAAGCGTCAGATCGCGGATGCCGAGAAGGCCGCCAAGGAGGCCGTCAAGGCCGAGATCGCGGCGCGGGAAGAGTCCGGCGCCTGACCCTCTGGTAGAGGGGGGCGCCCAGGGGTGGGGGAGATGGCCAAGCGCGAGCGTGTCGTGCGGATGTCGGTCGAGCAGCCGCTGTGGCGCGCGCTCACCGCGTACCGCGTCGGAACGATGATCTACGCCGTTCTGATCTTCGTCTTCGCCCGGGACCGTTACGAGCGGCCCTGGGTGGCCGTCGCCTTCCTCGCCGTCATGTGCGTCTGGACCCTCGCCACCCTGCCCAAGGTGGCGAACGCGGCCAGCTGCACCAAGCGTTTCCTGATCGCCGACCTGACCGTCGCCCTGACCGGCATCCTGCTCACCCCGCTCGCGGACGAGCAGGCCCAGTCGGTCGACGGTCCCACTCTGCCGACGATATGGACCGCCGGAGCCGTCCTCGCGTACGCGATCAAGGGCGGCTGGCGCTGGGCAGGCTTCGCCTCCTCGCTGGTCGCCGTCGCCAACATCATCGAGCGCGCCCACCCCACCCGGGACACCCTCCACAACGTCCTCCTCGTCTGGGTGGCGTCCATCGCCATCGGCTACGTCGTCGAGGTCGCCCGCGCATCCGAACGCACCCTCGCCCGCGCCCTGGAGATCGAGGCCGCGACCCGGGAGCGGGAGCGGCTCGCGAGGGACATCCACGACAGCGTCCTCCAGGTTCTGGCGATGGTGCAGCGGCGCGGTACGGCACTGGGCGGCGAGGCCGCCGAGCTGGGCCGGATGGCGGGGGAGCAGGAGGTCGCGCTGCGGACCCTGGTCGCCGGTGGGCTGACCCGACCGTCGCTGGTCTCCGAGGACGAGTCCGAAGGCGCCGTGGTCCGCATCGTCGAGGAGCCGGACGACGACTGCCCGGTCGATCTGCGCGCCCTGCTCGCCCCGCGCGCCGGGGCGAAGGTCACGCTCTCCGACCCGGGCGCCCCGGTCATGCTGCAGCCCGCCGCCGCCCGCGAGCTGGCCGCCGCCGTCGGCGCCGCCCTGGACAATGTCCGGGTGCACGCGGGCGGGAACGCCCAGGCCTGGATCCTGGTCGAGGACTGGCCGGACGAGGTGATCGTGACGGTACGGGACGACGGCCCGGGCATCCCGGAGGGGCGGCTCGCCCAGGCGGAGGGCGAGGGCCGGATGGGCGTCGCCCTGTCCATCCGGGGCAGGCTGCGCGATCTGGGCGGCACGGCCGAGCTGATCTCGGTCCCGGGCCAGGGCACGGAAGTCGAACTGAAGGTCCCGCGGGATCCACGGGGGAAGGCAGGAACACGATGAGCGAGCAGCAGATCAGAGTGATGGTCGTGGACGACCACCCGATGTGGCGGGACGCGGTCGCCCGCGACCTCGCCGAGGCGGGCTTCGACGTGGTGGCCACGGCGGGCGACGGCGAACAGGCCGTGCGCCGCGCCGGCGCGGCCGCCCCGGACGTCCTCGTCCTGGACCTCAATCTGCCCGCCAAGCCGGGCGTCCAGGTCTGCAAGGAGCTGGTCGGCGCCAACCCCCGGCTGAGGGTCCTCGTGCTCTCCGCGAGCGGCGAGCACGCCGACGTCCTGGAGGCGGTCAAGTCCGGCGCCACCGGCTATCTGCTCAAGTCCGCCAGCACGGCCGAGCTGATCGACGCCGTGCGCCGCACCGCCGTCGGCGACCCCGTCTTCACCCCCGGACTCGCGGGCCTGGTGCTCGGCGAGTACCGCCGCCTCGCCTCCGAGCCCGTTCCGGCGGCCGGCGGCGACGAGTCGAAGGCGCCGCAGCTGACCGAGCGCGAGACCGAGGTCCTGCGCCTGGTCGCCAAGGGTCTGAGCTACAAGCAGATCGCCGAGCGCCTGGTCATCTCGCACCGCACCGTGCAGAACCACGTCCAGAACACCCTCGGCAAGCTCCAGTTGCACAACCGCGTGGAGCTCGTCCGGTACGCCATCGAGCGCGGCCTCGACGACGCCTGAGCGTTCCGGGCGCGCCGGGCCGCCGGGTTTCCGTGCGCGCCCGGCCCGGTCTTCCGGGCGCGCCGGGCCCATCGTCCGGGCGGGCACGGACAATTCACTCTTCGCGCTGTGTCGGAGTGACCCACGTCACGATTAGCGTGGGTCGCGCATCCCGTCCGCCACGGTGAAGGAGAGCTCCATGCGCGTCGGCGTACTGACCGGGGGCGGCGACTGCCCCGGTCTCAACGCGGTCATCCGTGCCATCGTCCGCAAGGGCATCCAGGAGTACGGCTACGAGTTCACCGGGTTCCGCGACGGTTGGCGCGGCCCGCTGGACGGCGTCACCGTACGGCTCGACATCCCCGCCGTCCGCGGCATCCTGCCGCGCGGCGGCACCATCCTCGGCTCCTCGCGCACCAATCCGCTCAAGGTGGAGAACGGCATCCGCCGGATCAAGGAGAACCTCGCCAAGTGCGAGGTCGACGCCCTGATCGCGATCGGCGGCGAGGACACCCTCGGGGTCGCCGCCCGGCTGGTCGACGAGTACGGCGTCCCCTGCGTGGGCGTGCCGAAGACCATCGACAACGACCTGTCCGCCACCGACTACACCTTCGGCTTCGACACCGCCGTCGGGATCGCCACCGAGGCCATCGACCGCCTCCACACCACCGCCGAGTCCCATATGCGGGTCCTGGTGGTGGAGGTGATGGGCCGTCACGCCGGCTGGATCGCCCTGCACTCCGGCCTCGCGGGCGGCGCCAACGTCATCCTCATCCCCGAGCAGCGCTTCGACCTCGACCAGGTCTGCGCCTGGGTCACCTCGCGCTTCAAGGCCACGTACGCCCCGATCGTGGTCGTCGCGGAGGGCGCGATGCCCCGGGACGGGGACATGGTCCTCAAGGACGGCACCCTCGACTCGTACGGACACGTCCGGCTCTCGGGCGTGGGCGAGTGGCTCGCCAAGGAGATCGAGCGGCGGACCGGCAACGAGGCCCGGACCACCGTCCTCGGCCATGTGCAGCGCGGTGGCACCCCCAGCGCCTTCGACCGCTGGCTCGCCACCCGCTTCGGACTGCACGCCATCGAGGCCGTGCGCGACGGGGACTTCGGAAAGATGGTCGCGCTGCGCGGCACCGACATCGTCCGCGTCCCGATCTCCGAGGCCACGGCACGGCTGAAGACGGTCGATCCGGCGCTCTACGCCGAGGTGGGCGTCTTCTTCGGCTGAGCACCCCGAGGGGCATGGGCCGTATACGCGCTGTCCGCGCATGTACGGCCCATCGCTCCCCCGCGCCCTGGGCGTGTCCGTCCTAGACCAGCACGCCGGCGAGCAGAGACGCGGTCAGCGACGCCCCTTCCATCGTCAGCACCGACTCCGGGTGGAACTGGACGCCCGCGAAGCCCGGCCCGCGCAGGGCGTGGACCTCGTCCGTCGCCGCGTCCCGGCTCACCTCGATCCGGTGCAGGGCCAGTTCGGTGGCGGTCCGGTCGTCGCAGCGGGCCGTGAAGCTGTTGTAGAACCCGACCGTCTGCTCCTGCCCGAAGAGGTCGATCCGCATCTGCGCGCCCTGGAACGGGGTGCGCTTGCGGACGATCTCCAGGCCCAGCTCGGCCGCGATCAGCTCATGGCCCAGGCAGACACCCAGAAGACCATGCCGGTGGCCGCGTACGAGATCGGCGGTGAGCCCGCGCAGGAAACGCATCTTCGGATCGGCGGCGTCCGACGGATCCCCCGGTCCCGGGCCGAGCACCACAGGGCCGTCGTGGGAGAGCGCGAGCTCCCGCAGTCCCGGCTCGTCGTAACGGACGACCGACACCTCCAGGCCCGAGGAGCGCAGCAGATGCGCGAGCATCGCGGTGAAGGTGTCCTCGGCGTCGATCACCAGCGCGTGGCCGCTCAGCTCGGCCGACCGGACCTGCATCCGCAGCCAGAACGGCGCAAGATCGGCCCGCCGGGCGTCCAGCGCCGCCCGCACCCGCGGATCGTCCGCGAGCCGGGCCGCCCGCGGGGACTCCTCGCGCGGCCGCCCCTCCCGTACCCCCAAAGCGGCGAGCACACCCGCAGCCTTGGCATGGGTCTCGGCGACCTCGCCCGACGGGTCGGAGTGGCGCACCAGGGTCGCGCCGACCGGCACCCGCAGCCGCCCGTCCCCGGCGATGTCGGCGGTCCGGATGAGGATCGGGGAGTCCAGCGTCTGGACCCCGTTCTCGTCGGTGCCGAGCAGGGCGAGGGCGCCCGCATAGTAGCCGCGCCCGCCGACCTCGTGCCGCTCGATGACCCGGCAGGCGTTCTGGACGGGGGAGCCGGTGACCGTCGCCGCGAACATCGTCTCCCGCAGCACCTCCCGTACGTCGAGGGACGAACGGCCGCGCAGCTCGTACTCGGTGTGCGCGAGATGCGCCATCTCCTTGAGCCGGGGCCCGATCACCACTCCGCCCATGTCGCCGACGGTGCACATCATCTTCAGCTCCTCGTCGACCACCATGGAGAGCTCCTCGGTCTCCTTGCGGTCGGCGAGGAAGGTCAGCAGGTCCTCGGGGGTCGGCGCGGCGCCCGAAGGGTAGCGGTACGTGCCGCTGATCGGATTCATCACGACCGTGCCCCCCGACATCCGGACGTGCACCTCGGGGCTCGCACCGACCAGCGTGCGGTCCCCGGTGTGGACGACGAAGGTCCAGTACGCGCCCCGCTCGCCCGCGAGCAGCCGACGGAACAGCGCCAGGGCGTCGGCGCGTCCGAAGCCCGGGATCTCGCCGGTGTAGGTGCGGCGGATGACGAAGTTGGCGCCTTCGCCGGAGCCGATCTCCTCGTCGATGACCCGCCGTACGGTCTCGGCGTACGCCTCGTCCGAGACGTCGAAACCGCCGGCCTCCACCCGCACGTCATGACCGGGCAGCTGCTCCATCGCGGTGGCGAGCGGCAGCTCGTACGCCTCCTCGGCGACCAGGACGGCGAGCGGGGTGCCGTCGTCGCGAACGTCGAAGCCGCGCTCGCGGATCTGCCGGAACGGCACGAGGGCGAGCGTCGGCAGCGTGCCGACGGGCAGCTCGGCGAGCCGCCCGGCCTCGTGGACCGCGCCGATCAGCACTTCGACGGTGTCGTGATCACGGCCCGGCGTGCGCCTGCGGAGCAGCGCGAAGGGAGGGCAGGAGGGGTCCAGGAGTCGGGAGAGGTCCATGGTGAGTGTTCCTTCCGGGGAATTCGGAGAGGAACGGCTCCTGAAACGGAAGAAGGCCGCCCCTCGGGGCGGCCTTCGCGTGTCTCGGTGTACGCGCAGTCAGTGGGCCGCCGGATGAGCGGTCCACCACCAGTTCTGGATCTGCAGCGCGAACATGCGAGCACTGTAGCCCAGCCGGACAGGGAAACGGGGCCCGGTCCGCACCGTGGACGGTGCGAGCCGGGCCCCTCTTCACAGATCGACAGGATCGATTCCTCGAATCAGAAGATCGAGTTGTAGATCCCCCAGCCCGGACCCATCTTGATGCGGGCACCGATCGGGGACGTGGCGCTGCCCGTGCCGGGGTACAGCCATGCGACGCCGGTCGTGTCCCGTGCCATCAGGTCGACCTTGCCGTCACCGGTCAGGTCGCTCGGAGCGAGGATGACGTTGTGCATGTTCCAGCCGGTGCCGACCTGGACCCGGCTGGTGTACGGCGCGGCGGCGTTGCCGGTGCCCTTGTGCATCCACAGGACTCCGGACGCCTCGCGGCCCAGGATGTCGGGCTTGCCGTCACCCGTCAGATCGCCGGCGCCGAGGATGATGGTGTAGCCCTGCCAGCCCGTGCCGAGCTTCGCGCGGGTGGTGAACGGCGCGGACGGGATGCCGGTGCCCTTGTACAGGTAGATCGCGCCCGACTTCTCGCGCGCGAGCAGGTCGGCGTTGCCGTCACCGGTCAGGTCACGCATGCCGACGATCTTGTCGTAGCCGCCCCAGCCGGGACCGACCTTGACCCGCCCCTTGAACGGCGCGGACGGGTTGCCGCTGCCCTGGTGGTACCAGAGCACGTCGCCGCCTTCGCGACCCACGACGTCGCCGGTACCGTCGGCGCGCAGCGCGGTCATCGGGGTGATGACGTCGTAGCCCTGCCAGCCGCTGCCGACGCGGTAGCGGTTCAGGAACTGCCAGGAGGCGCTGCCGGTGCCCTGGTACTGCCAGATGACGCCGGAGCTGTCCCGGGCGACGACGTTGTAGCGGTTGGTCGCGGGGACCGGTGCGGCACCGGCGACGACGTCCACGTCGGACGCCTTCACCCAGGCGATCCGGTGGTTGAACCGGATCGGGATGAACTGGTTCGCCGTGCCCTTGACCAGGGTGCGCGAGCCGGCGCCCGTTCCGTCGAAGGTGCCGCCGTAGTAGTAGTCACCGGCGACCTGGGCGCCACCCTGGACGTACTTCTGGCCCGACAGCAGGAGGCTGCTGTACTTCGTCAGCGACTCCTGGCCGCGGGACTGAACCGCGACGTTCGTTCCGGCGTAGGCCGCGTCTTCGGGGTAGGCACGGCCGTAGACCTTGACGGAGGTCAGGCCGGCCTTCGGCGTCACCGTCTTGGTGCCCGTGCCGACCGGGATGGTCCACTGGCCGCCGGGGTTCTGGAACCAGGCCTTCTTGCCGCCGTACCAGATCGCCGTCCAGTTGTACTGGCTCTCCGCGACCACGTATTCGCCGCCCGCGACCAGCTTGTTCGCCCAGTTGGAACCCTCCGACCAGGTGGACGAGAAGTACGGGTCGGTGAGGGTGGCCGAGCTCGTCGACGGCGAGGTGTAGAGGTAGTTGAAGTTCGACGGCCGCGCGGCGACAGCGGCTCCGCCGTACGTCAGCGTCGGCTGGTTGGCCGTGGTGAACGGCGGGACGTAGCGAACGATCTGGCCGGCCTTGAGCAGCCCGCCCGCGCCGCCGACACCCGTCGGGGCGCCCAGCAGCGACATGTAGTGGTTCCAGTCCCAGTACGGGCCCGGGTCCCAGTGCTGGGTGCGGACCTTCTCGTCGAGCACGCCGGGGATCTCGTCGTGGCCGATGATGTGCTGGCGGTCCAGCGGGATGGAGTACTTCGTCGCCAGGTGCTTCACGAGCGCGGCGGAGGACTCGTACTGCGGCTCGGTGTACCAGGAGCCGCTCTTGATGGCGTAGCCCTCGTGCTCGATGCCGATCGAGTGCATGTTGAGGGTCTTGTTGCCCGCGTGCCAGGCCTCGTTCTTGTTCTCGACCATCTGGGTGACGAGACCGTCCGAGGCGCGGATCAGGTAGTGCGCGCTCGCGTACGACGCCGGGTTCTTGAAGACGGCGAGCGAGCCGTCGTAGCCGCCCTCGGTGTCGTGGATGGCGATGTAGCGAATGTCGTAGCCGGCCTCGGGGCGGTTGGCGACGTTGTAGTTGCCGTAGTCCGTCGGGTCGGTCGTGCTGTTCTGCCGGAAACCGGCAGGGATGAAGTTGCAGTTCAGGCCCACAGGGCAGTCGGCCGTCGCCGTCGTCGCCGCGAAGGTCGCGGCGAGCGGGACGTTCGACGGCTTCACGGGCTCGACCGAGGGATCGGCGGGCAGGACGACCCGCTCGCCGTCCGTGGTGAGCTCCCGCTCGCCCGTCTTGATCGACTCGAAGACCCGCTTCGCGAAGAGGTCGGCGCCCTTCTTGTCCGGCGCCTGGCTGTAGCGCGCCACGGCCGGGTACCAGGCACCGGCCTCGTCCGGCAGATTGCCGGTCGCCTGCTTCTGGTACTCGGCGAGCAGCGCCGCGCCGGCGCGGATGCTCGCGGCGGTGTCGTTCTTCAGGGAGTCGGCGGAGCCGTCGACCAGCTCGGCGGCCTTGTCCAGGGTGTGCAGCCGCGGATCGTCGGTGTCGACGGTCTCCTTCGGCGTGGTGCGCAGCGCCTTCTGTGCGTCGAAGTGCTTCTCGACGTTGGGGTCGCCACTCCGGTTCATGTGCTCGAGGCGTTCCTCGTCGGCCTCGGGCTCCATGTCCTCCGGGTCGACATCCGTCAGACCCATGACGTTGTACGCACCGGTCGTGCTCGGCTCGCCGTCGTGGGACTCCCACCGCGTCTGCCGGTACGACACGGCCATCAGCACGCTCTGCGGCACGTCGAACTCGTCCGCCGCCTGCGCGAACTGCGTCTGCAGCGACACCGCGCCGGGCTTGTCGTCCGAGGCGCCCAGGATGCCGGGCGACGCCACGGCTATCGTGCCGATCGTCGCGGTGGCGACGACCGCCGCCGCCGCACCGTAAAGCAGCCGTTTCTTCTTGCGGTCCTTGCGGTGCCCTTGAGTCACACCCACCCCTGTGGTTATTTCAAGCCTCAGATGTTTAAACGCGCGTGAGGGTAACACCACTCGAAGGCGTGAACCTTGTTCACAGACATTTCGGACGCGCGTCTCAGCCACTGGTCGCGTCCCTGGACAGGTCGCCCGACCCCGTAATGTGGTGGTTGTGACCGTGAACGCTAAGACCACCGCTACCGGTGGCAACACCTGGCGAGACCTTCCCGCGGCGCAGCAGCCTGAGTACCCCGATGCCGAGGCTCTGCGCGATGTGATCGCGGACCTCGAGTCGTATCCGCCGCTCGTCTTCGCGGGCGAGTGCGATCAGCTGCGCGCCCGTATGGGAGCCGTCGCCCGTGGCGAGGCGTTCCTGCTCCAGGGCGGCGACTGTGCCGAGGCCTTCGACGCCGTTTCCGCCGACCACATCCGTGCCAAGCTCAAGACCCTGCTCCAGATGAGCGCCGTCCTGACGTACGCGGCCTCCGTGCCCGTCGTCAAGGTCGGCCGCATCGCCGGGCAGTACTCCAAGCCCCGTTCGAAGGGGACCGAGACCCGCGACGGCGTGACCCTGCCGACCTACCGCGGCGACTCGGTCAACGGCTTCGACTTCAACGAGAAGGCCCGCATCCCGGACCCCGAGCGTCTGAAGCGGATGTACAACGCCTCCGCCTCCACGCTCAACCTGGTGCGCGCCTTCACCACCGGCGGTTACGCCGACCTGCGCCAGGTGCACGCCTGGAACCAGGACTTCGTGAAGTCGTCCCCCTCGGGCCAGCGCTACGAGCAGCTGGCGCGCGAGATCGACAACGCGCTGAACTTCATGAAGGCGTGTGGCACCGACCCGGCCGAATTCAAGGCCGTCGAGTTCTACGCCTCCCACGAGGCGCTGCTGCTCGACTACGAGGGTGCGCTGACCCGTACGGACTCGCGCACCGGCAAGCTGTACGACACCTCCGGCCACATGGTCTGGATCGGTGAGCGCACCCGCCAGCTCGACCACGCCCACATCGAGTTCGCCTCGCAGATCGCGAACCCGATCGGCATCAAGCTGGGCCCGACGACCTCGGTCGACGACGCGCTGACGTACATCGACCGCCTGGACCCGGACCGTGAGCCCGGCCGGCTGACCTTCATCGTCCGCATGGGCGCCGACAAGGTCCGGGACAAGCTCCCGGAGCTGGTCGAGAAGGTCACCGCCTCCGGCGCGACCGTCGCCTGGGTCACCGACCCGATGCACGGCAACACCTTCGAAGCGGCCTCCGGCCACAAGACCCGGCGCTTCGACGACGTGCTCGACGAGGTCAAGGGCTTCTTCGAGGTCCACAAGAGCCTCGGCACGCACCCGGGCGGCATCCACGTCGAGCTCACCGGTGACGATGTCACCGAGTGCGTGGGCGGCGGCGACGAGATCTTCGTCGACGACCTGCACCAGCGCTACGAGACGGCCTGCGACCCGCGGCTGAACCGCAGCCAGTCGCTCGACCTGGCGTTCCTGGTCGCGGAGATGTACCGCGATCAGTAAGTGGCTTCCTACGACTGTGGGGCGCGGATCCATGTGATCCGCGCCCCACAGTCATTTCCGGGCTTTACACCTGGTAGGCGCCGGGTAAGGTTAGGTTAGCCTTATCGATCCCGGCAGGAGGTGAACCGCGTGTACGTCTGCTCATGCTTCGGCGTTACGGAGAAGCAGGTCAAGGAGCACGCGGACGCGGGCGCCTGCACGCCTCGCCAGATCGCCTCGGCCTGCAAGGCCGGAACCGACTGCGGTTCCTGTGTGCGACGCATCCAGGCCATCCTCGGGCGCGGCAACTGCCCCCGACGCGAGCTCCTGGACCAGGGAATGCCGGCCCTGGCGTCGGCCCCCGAGGACCTCTCCGAAGCCGCGTAGGGTTTCCCGGGTCGCCCGGAGCCGATTAGCTCGGCTGCTCGATGAGCGTCGAGATGTACAGCGCCTCGCCGAGGCTCTCGATGAGCTCCAGCTGGGTGTCGAGGTAGTCGATGTGGTGTTCCTCGTCGGCCAGGATCTCCTCGAAGAGGTTCGCCGAGGTGATGTCCCCCTTGGCGCGCATGACCTCGATGCCACGCTTGAGGCGGTCGATCGCCTCCACCTCCACCTGGCGGTCCGCCTCGAACATCTCCTTGATCGTCTGACCGACCCGCACATGGAAGAGCCGCTGGTAGTTGGGCAGACCGTCCAGCATCAGGATGCGTTCGGTGAGCTTGTCCGCGTGCTTCATCTCATCGATGGACTCTTCGCGGGTGTACTTGGCGAGCTTGGTCCAACCCTTGTTGTCCTGGATGCGGTAGTGCAGCCAGTACTGGTTGATGGCCGTCAGCTCGCCGGTCAGCTGCTCGTTGAGGAACTCGAGGACCTCGGGGTCGCCCTGCATCGCAGAGGCTCCTTCCACGCATGTCTATGTCGTGACTGGGCAGGATGGCCGCATCCTTGCACCACGGATGGGGGGCGTCCAGTAAGTGCAGGCTTAGTGGGGCTTGCCCCGAATCAAGCTGGTGTGCGAGGTTGGCTGGTCATGACCACCCCTCGCGGTCTGTCACCATGGATGACATGGGTCAGCCGGAGAGCGGAGTACACCGGGAAGCAGGGCAGTCGGATCTTCCGCCGGGGCAGCGGCTGCAGCGAGGCTGGCCGGTCACCCATTACGGCCCCGTCCCCAAGTTCAAGCCCGACCGCTGGGAGTTCCGGGTCTTCGGGGCCACGGCGGACGGCGACAAGCGGTGCTGGAACCACGAGGAGTTCTCGGCGCTCCCGTTCTCGACGGTCGTGGCCGATCTGCACTGCGTCACGAAGTTCAGCATGATCGGGGCCGAATGGGGTGGGGTGCCGGCCCGGACGATCCTGGAGCTAGCCCCGCCGGCCGCCAATGTCACGCATGTGATGGTCTGGGCCGAGTACGGCTTCAGCGCCAACATGCGGCTCGCCGACTTCGCCTCGGAGCGCTCGATCTTCGCCACCCACAAGGACGGTGAGCTGCTCACCGCCGAGCACGGCTTCCCGCTGCGTCTCGTGGTGCCCCACCTGTACGCCTGGAAGGGGCCCAAGTGGGTCCGGGGCGTGGAGTACATGACCGCCGATCGCCGCGGCTTCTGGGAGGAGCGCGGCTATCACAACATCGGCGACCCGTGGACGGAGCAGCGGTACTCGTACCAGGAGGAGCCCGGGGACGGCCCGGAGCTGTAGCGCTCCGGGCCCGTCCCTCGTGCGCTGTCTCAGTGGTGGTACCGGTGGGCCACCGCGTGGCCCTTTCCGCGGCCGATCATCCACTTGTTGACGGGTGTGGTGATCAGGAAGGCGACGAGGAAGGCGAAGGCCAGGGCGCCCCAGAACAGCGCGTCCGAGAGATGCGCGTCCATCGCGCCGGGGACCAGGAGCAGCACTCCGTTGTCGACGATCTCCATCACGACGATGGAGAGTGTGTCGGCGGCGAGCGCGACGCCGATGGCGGCCTTCAGGCCCAGGCCGGCGCGGACGACCGCCCAGAGGGTCAGCGAGTAGCCGAAGAAGAAGGCCAGCGCGATGGCGAGGGCCATCGTCGGGGCGTTGCCCCAGCCGAGCGCGGTTCCGATGATCATGCCCAGGATCTCGCCGATGGCGCATCCGGTGAGGCAGTGGAGGGTGGCCTTCGCCGCCATGGACCAGCTGACCTTGCCGGGTGTGTGTCCCTGGTGGCCGCCGTGGCCCTCGTGGGCGGCTCGGCTCTCGTGCCCGTGGTGGGTGGCGTGGTCGTGCGCGGAGTGGTGATGCGTGTGCGCCTCGTGCTCCATGAGGTCCCCCAATGACCGGTAGCGGTTCCTGCTGCCTTCACAGGAACCGTATACCCCCCAGGGGTATTCCTCAACGGGAAACTCAGCCCCTGAGCTTCTTCAGCCGCTCCACGTCCGCCACGTGCCCTTCCTTCCCGCCGGGGGTCTCGATGATCAGCGGGACGCCCTCGGTCGCGTGGTGCCGCATGAGCTCCCGGAACGGCTCCTCGCCGATGTGGCCGGCTCCGATGTTCGCGTGCCGGTCCTTGTGCGCGCCGACGACATCCTTGGAGTCATTTGCGTGGATCAGCTTCAGCCGTCCCTCGCCGACGACCTCCACCAGCCGGTCGAGCGTCTGAGTCATCCCGTACGGACCGGTCAGATCGTGGCCCGCGGCGAAGATGTGGCAGGTGTCCAGGCAGATGCCGAGCTTCGGATGGCGGTCCAGCGCATCGAAGTACGGGCCGAAGTCCTCGGCGCGCGAGCAGAGCGAGAACCCCTGCCCGGCCGTCGACTCGAGCAGGAGGAACGGGTCGTCCGGGTGCGTCAGCTCGTCGAGCAGCGGCCGCATCCGCTCCCGTACCTGCGCCAGTGCCTCCGCCCGTGGCCGGCCACCGGTCGCCGAACCGGTGTGCACCACGACGCCCTTCGCCCCGATCTCCCGGCCCCGGCGCAGCGAGTGCCGCAGCGACTCGACCGACCGCTCGACGGTGGCCTCGGTGTGGGAGCCGAAGTTGATCAGATACGGGGCGTGGACCCAGGCCGACAGGGACTCGGCCTCGCACCCGGCGCGGAACAGCTCGTCCTGCGCCGGGTTGCCGACGGGGGTGGCCCAGCCGCGCGGGTTGGCGACGAAGACCTGGACGGTCTCCGCGCCCAGGTCGCGGGCGTAGCCCAGACCGACCGTGGCGAGGCCGCCGGCCACGGGTACATGGCCGCCGACGGGGTTGCGCATGAGTTCTTACAGTCCCTTGATCGTGATCGTGACGGTGGAGCCCTCGGGGGCGGTGGAGCCGCCCTCGACCGACTGGCCCGAGACCTTGTCACCGAGGAAGGGGAAGGTCTTCTCGACCTTCACCTCGAAGCCCGCGCCTTCCAGTCTCTCGCGCGCGGTGTCGGTGGACTCGCCCACGACGTCGGGGACCTCGATCATCCGAGGGCCCTTGGAGACGGTGAGGACGATCCGGTCGCCCTGCGCGGCGCGGCTGCCCTCCGCGAGGGACTGGGCCGCGACGGTGCTGGCCGCCTCGGGGGAGTGGACGCGCTCGGTCGCGACCTCCACCTTGAGTCCGGCGTCCCGGAGCGTGCTCGTGGCCTCGTCCACCGTCTCGCCGGCCACGTCGGGGACGTCGATCGGGACGCCCTTGCTCACGACCAGGGCGACGGCCGAGTCCGGGCTGCGCTCGGTGCCGGGCTCGGGGTCGGAGCTGATCACGGCGCCCTGCGCGATGTCCTGGCTGAACGCTCGGGTGATCACACCCGGCGCCAGCCCCTCCTTGGCCAGGAGCCGCTTGGCCTCCGCCAGCGGCTTCCCCTTGAGGTTCGGGACCTTCACGATCTCCGGGCCGCGGGAGATGGTGAGCGTGACCGTGCCGTTGCCCCGGATCCGCGCGCCGGAGGCGGGGTCGGTGGCCATGACCGTGCCGCGCTCGTACACCTCGCTGAAGGCGCGCTTCGTCGCACCGACGTCGAGCCCGGCGTCCCTGAGCCGCTGGGTGGCCTGCGCCTCGTTCTGGCCGAGGACGGCCGGGACGCGGGTGAACTGGCCGGAATTGATGTACCAGACGCCCGCGCCGAGTCCGAGGGAGAGCAGGACGGCGGCCAGGACGAGCAGCGGGCCGCGGGGGCGGCGCGGAGCGCGCCGGGACTCCGGACGGGACTCGGGCGGCGGCATCGTCAGCCGGCTGGTGTGCTGCACCGGCTGCTCGGACTCCGCGGGCAGGGTCCGGGGGATGACGCTGGTCCGGTCCTCGGCCCCCGTGGTGTCCTCCCGGTGCGCCTGCGGCGGGACCGCGTCCAGCTGCTCGTCCCCGAGCGTCGAACGGGCCTCCCGGGTCAGGGCCAGGAGCGCGACGGCGTCGTACGGACGGACGTCGGGGTTGCGCGCGGTCGCGGTCGCCACCAGCTCGTCCAGTTCGAGGGCGAGACCGGGGACGACGGCGGACGGGGCCGGGACGTCGGTGTTCAGATGCTGGTAGAGGACCTGCGCGGGGGTGTCCCCGGAGTGCGGCTTGCCGCCCGTCAGCATCTCGTACAGGACGACACCGCAGGCGTACACGTCGGCGCGGGTGTCCGCCGTACCGTGCTCGATCTGCTCGGGGGCGAGGTACGACACGGTGCCGAGGACGGAGCCGGTGGTGTTGGTGGCCGAGCCGACGGCCCGTACGAGACCGAAGTCGGCGACCTTGACCCGGCCGTCGTCCCCTATCAGGACGTTCTCCGGCTTCATGTCCCGGTGCACGAATCCGGCCCGGTGCGCGGCGCCCAGCGCGGCGAGGACCGGCTCCAGGATGTCGAGCGCCGCCCGGGGCTGGAGCGCCCCGCGCTCGCGCAGCACGTCGCGCAGGGTGCACCCGGCGACGTACTCCATGGCGAGATAGACGTACGCGCCGTCCGCTCCCTGGTCGAAGACCCCGACGACGTTCGGGTGCGAGAGCCGCGCCACGGACTTGGCCTCGCGGATGAACCGCTCCACGAAGGTGGCGTCGGTGGCGAGGTCCGGGTGCATCACCTTGAGCGCGAGCACCCGGTCGAGTCGGGTGTCGACAGCCCGGTAGACCGTGGCCATCCCGCCGACGGCGATGCGCGCGTCGACGCGGTAGCGGTCGTCGAGCAGCTGCCCGACGAGGGGGTCATGAAGGGTCGTGTCCACGGCCCTGAGTTTACGAGCCGGTGAGGACACCCCGTCCCCACCGGCCGCTACCGCAGCACACCTGTGACGCGCGGGGCCCGCTCCACCGGCCTCAGAACGCCGGCCGCTCCGGGTCCAGGACCGCCCGGCCCTCCGTCGGGGACGAGGCCTCCGCGAAGTGGCGGCGCGGGATCCGGCCCGCCCGCCACGCCAGGCGGCCCGCCTCCACGGCGTGCCGCATCCCCTCCGCCATCAGCACCGGCTCCTGCGCCCGGGTCACCGCCGACGCCAGCATGACGGCCGCGCACCCCAGCTCCATCGCCAGGGCGGCGTCCGAGGCCGTCCCCGCCCCCGCGTCCAGGATCACCGGCACCCCGGCCCGCTCCACGATCAGCTGGAAATTGTGCGGGTTGCGGATCCCGAGCCCGGAGCCGATCGGCGAGCCCAGCGGCATGATCGCCGCGCAGCCCACGTCCTCCAGCTTCCGCGCCAGGACCGGGTCGTCGTTGGTGTACGGCAGGACCGTGAAGCCGTCGTCCACCAGCGTCTCCGCCGCGTCGAGCAGCTCGATCGGATCGGGCAGCAGGGTCCGCTCGTCGGCGACGACCTCCAGCTTGATCCAGTCGGTGCCCAGCGCCTCCCGCGCCAGCCGCGCCGTCAGGACGGCCTCGCCCGCCGTGAAGCAGCCCGCCGTGTTGGGCAGGACTCGGATGGAGAGCCGGTTCAGGACGGACAGGACGGAGCCCTGCACGGTCGGGTCGAGGCGCCGCATGGCGACGGTGGTGAGCTCGGTGCCGCTGGCGATCAGGGAGCGTTCGAGGACGTCCAGGCTCGGGGCGCCGCCCGTGCCCATGATCAGACGCGAGGAGAACTCCGTACCGCCGAGGAGGAAGGTGTCGTCGGACATCGCGTTCAGCCCCCCTGCACCGCGGTGAGAACCTCGACCCGGTCGCCCTCGCCGAGGACGGTCGCGGACCACTGGCTGCGCGGCACGACCGTCTCGTTGACGGCCGCGGCCACCCCGGACGGCGCCGGCGTCAGTGTCGCGACCAGGGCGTCGAGGGTCGTGGGCGCGGCGAGGACACGTGCCTCGCCATTGACGGAGACGTTCGTCGAGACGTTCATACGGGCTGCTCCTGAGGTACGGGGGAGAAGCGGCGGGGGGTGAAGGGGCGGGCCTCGTCCGGAAGCACGCCGGTGGTGAGGAGGTCGGCCATCACATCGCCGGTGACCGGGGTGAGCAGGACCCCGTTGCGGTAGTGCCCCGTGGCCAGTCGCAGGCCGGGCAGGGCGGTCGGGCCGAGCAGCGGTGCGTTGTCCGGCGAACCCGGCCGCAGCCCCGCGCGGGTCTCGGTGAGCGGCAGCTCGGTGATGCCCGGCACGAGCTCGTGGGCGTCACGCAGCAGCTCGTAGACGCCGCCCGCCGTGACGGTGGTGTCCCAGCCCAGTTCCTCGGAGGTTGCACCGACCACCAGCTCGCCGTTCTCGCGCGGCACCAGATAGACGTGGCTGCCGCGCACGACGGCCCGGACGGTCCGCGACAGGAACGGCGCGTAGGCCCGTGGCACGCTCAGCCGCAGCACCTGCCCCTTGACGGGGCGTACGGGCGGCAGCACCTCGTCCGGTACGCCGGCGAGCCGGCCGCTGAGGCTGCCCGCGGCCAGGACGACCTGGTCCGCTTCGAGCGTCTCGCCCCCGGCGAGCAGCACACCCGCCGCCCGGTCCCGTACGACGGCCAGCCGCTCCGCGACGGCCCGGTGGAAGACCACTCCGGCCCGCTCGCAGGCGGTGACCAGCGCGGCGGCGAGCCGGCGCGGATCGACCTGGTGGTCGCCGTCGACCCGCAGCCCGCCGCGCACGCCCGGGGCCAGCATCGGCTCCAGGCGGCGGCAGTCGCGCCCGCTGAGCCACTCCGACTCCAGGCCGCAGCGGGTCTGCAGGGCGTGCAGTTCGCGCAGATGCGCCCGGTCGTCGGCGTCGAGCGCGACGGCGAGCGTGCCGCAGGCGCGGTACCCGACGTCGTGCCCGGTGGCATCCCGGAGCTCGGCGACGAAGTCGGGATAGCGGCGCGCGGAGGCGAGGTTGAGGGCGAGCAGGGTCTCCTCGCCGTAGTGGAGCTCGGTGACCGCGGCCAGCATTCCGGCCGCCACGCGGGCGGCCCCGCCGCCCGGTTCCGGGTCGACGACCGCGGTGCGCAGCCCGCGCTGCGCGGCCCGCCAGGCCGTGACCAGACCGATGATTCCGCCCCCGATGACGAGAACGTCAGAGGTACTGCATGTACGCGACATGGGCGTCCAGCCCCTCCCTTCGCCGGCATGACCCGGATCAGGTTCGTACGGTCGGAGGCCGGCCAGCCTCCCTCTCAGCCCGGTGCGTCCGGGCTCCCGCGAGTGCTCTACGTTGACGGTCAGACTAACCCCCGCCCCCGACGCCCAGTAAGGGAGCCTCCACCGTGGCCCGATCTCTCGACGGAATCGTCCTCGCGCCCGTCGCCGACCAGGCCCCCGGTCAGGTCGGTACGCGCACCCGGTTCACCTACCACGAGGAGGGCGGCCGGATCTGGGCCGAGTACGCGGGCGGGGACGTGGTCCGCGGGAATCTCGTCGGCACGCGCGCGGGGGACCGGCTCGACTTCCGCTACGTCCAGTTGAAGCAGGACGGATCCACCTCTTCCGGGCATTGCGTCTCGACCGTGGTGGAGCTGCCGGACGGGCGCGTTCGGCTGGAGGAGACCTGGGCATGGGAGTCCCAGGAGGGCTCCGGCACCAGTGTGGTCGAACAGCTGCCTTCCTGACGGGTCGTCAGATGCGTAAGGTGATCGGGTGAGCGAGCAGAAGCAGGCACAGCAACGGATCGTGATCGTGGGCGCCGGCATGGCGGGGGTGCAGACCGCCGTCGCCCTGCGCGAACAGGGCTTCACCGGCCAGGTCACCCTCATCGGCGCCGAGCCGCACCAGCCCTACGACCGGCCGCCCCTGTCCAAGGCCGTGCTCCTCGGCAAGGCCGAGGACTCCGCCTTCGACGTCGACTTCGAGGCCCTCGCCATCGAACTGCGCCTCGGCCTCGACGTCACCGGACTGCGCGCCGGGGACCACGAGGTCGACACCGAGGCCGGACCCGTCCCGTACGACGTCCTGGTCGTCGCCACCGGCGCCGAGCCGGTCACCCTGCCCGGCACCGAGGGCGTCCCCGGAGTCCATCTGCTGCGCACCCTCGACGACGCCGCCCGCCTCAAGCCCGTCCTGGAGCGGCGCCACGACATCGTGGTGGTCGGCGCCGGCTGGATCGGCGCCGAGTTCGCCACCGCCGCGCGCGAGGCGGGGTGCGCCGTCGTCGTCGTGGAGGCCGGCGACCGACCGCTCGCCGGCGCGCTCCCCGCCGAGGTCACCGCCCCGATGGCGCAGTGGTACGAGGAGAACGGCGCCGAACTCCTCACCCACGCGCGCGTGGCCGCCGTCGAACCCGGCGCGGTCGTCCTGACCGACGGCCGACGACTGCCCGCCGAGGCGGTCGTCGTCGGCATCGGAGCCCGGCCCGCCACCGGCTGGCTCGCCGACTCCGGCATCGCCCGCGACCCGGACGGCTCCGTCACCGCCGACGAGCGGCTGCGCACCTCCCTGCCCGACGTGTACGCAGTCGGCGACTGCGCCTCCTTCCCCTCGGCCCGCTACGGCCGCCGCCTCCTCGTCCACCACTGGGACAACGCGCTCCAGGGCCCGCGCACCGTCGCGGCCGACATCATCGGCGAGGCCCCCCGGCCGTACGACCCCGTGCCCTACTTCTGGTCCGAGCAGTTCGGCCGCTTCGTGCAGTACGCCGGGCACCATGGAGGCGACACGCAGCTGGTGAGGCGCGGCGACCCGGCCGGCCCGTCCTGGTCGGCGCTCTGGCTGCGCGACGGCGCGCTCGTCGCCCTGCTCGCCGTCGGACGCCCCCGCGACCTGGCCCAGGGCCGCAAGCTGATCGAGTCCGGCGCCCGGGTCGACCCCGACCGTGCCGCCGACCCGTCCGTCCCTCTGAAGGCGGCACTCCAGTAGGGCTCGACTACCGGCTGTCAGTCCGGGATGGCAGGCTTGTCCACGTGACCGAGATTGACGCAAGAATCGATGCTCTCGTCCCCGCCTGGCTCTACCTCCCCGACATCGCGGAAATGCTCGATGTCGAGGTGACGCGCGTGCGGCAGCTGGTCAAGGAGGGCCAGCTCATCGCCGTACGCCGCGGTGAGAACAAGGCGCTTCAGGTGCCCGCCGCCTTCATCGACGGCGACAAGGTGGTCAAGGGCCTCTCCGGGACCCTGACCCTCCTGAAGGACGACGGCTTCACCGACGAAGAGATGCTGGAGTGGCTCTTCACTCCCGACCAGAGCCTGCCGGGCACGCCCGCGCAGGCCCTCAGCGAGAATCGCGGCACGGAGGTGAAGCGCCGCGCCCAGGCGCTCGCCGTCTGACGTACCGAAGACACCACAGAGGTTCCGTGGGGCCGGGCCCGCCCCGGCCCCACGGGATCACCGCACCCAACGGGGGGAAGCACCCATGTCCACGCCTCGCGAGCAGCTCGCCGACGCCCGGCTCTACCTGTGCACGGACGCCCGGAAGCGCCAGGGAGACCTGTCCGCCTTCCTCGACGCCGTGCTCTCCTCCGGCGTGGACATCGTGCAGCTCCGTGACAAGGGCATGGAGGCCGGCGAGGAGCTGGAGCACCTCGCCGTGTTCGCCGACGCCTGCCGCCGCCACGGCAAGCTGCTCGCCGTGAACGACCGGGCCGATGTCGCCCACGCCATCGGTTCCGACGTGCTGCACCTGGGCCAGGGCGACCTGCCCGTGCCCGCCGCCCGCGCGATCCTCGGCGAGGAAGTCCTGATCGGCCGTTCCTGCCACGGCGAGTCCGAGGTGGACGCGGCCGTCGCCGAGCCCGGCGTGGACTACTTCTGCACCGGCCCGTGCTGGCCCACCCCGACCAAGCCCGGGCGGTACGCACCCGGCCTCGGCCTGGTGCGGTACACGGCCGCCCTGGAGCAGGACCGGCCCTGGTTCGCCATCGGCGGGATCGACGAGACCACCCTCGACGAGGTCCTCGACGCGGGCGCCCGCCGGATCGTGGTCGTCCGCGCGATCACCGAGGCCGACGACCCGGCCGCCGCGACGGCCCGCCTGGCCAAGCGGGTCCGCGAGCGCTCGGAGTGATCTTCCTGCCGTGGACGGCGTCCGTGACCTTTTTGGCGCAATGTCCGAAGGCCGGGTCCGCCCCTTGGGCGTTGTCCAAAAACGTGTCCATTCCTCGGACGCGGCTTCGCCGGCCGTGTGACCCCGTCTAACCTGCCGGTATGGCCCTTGGAACCGCTTCCACCCGCACGGACCGTGCCCGCACGGTCCGCGAGATCCTCGCTGCCGGCAAGCCGTCGTACTCCTTCGAGTTCTACGCGCCCCGGACGGAGAAGGGTGAGCGGAGCCTGTGGAACGCCCTGCGCAGAGTGGAGGCGGTCGGGCCGAGCTTCGTCTCGGTGACCTACGGTGCCGGCGGCTCGACCCGCGGCGGGACGGTCAAGGCCACCCAGAAGATCGCCGGCGACACCACGCTGACCCCGGTGGCCCACCTCACCGCGGTCGACCACTCCGTCGCCGAGCTGCGCAATGTTCTCGGCCAGTACGCGGACGCCGGCATCCGGAACATGCTGGCCCTGCGCGGCGACCCGCCGGGCGACCCGCTGGGGGAGTGGATCGAGCACCCCGAGGGCGTGCGGTACGCCGCCGACCTGGTCCGGCTGATCAAGGAGTCCGGCGACTTCTGTGTGGGTGTCGCCGCCTTCCCCGAGATGCACCCCCGCTCACTCGACTGGGACACGGACATCCGTCACTTCGTGGACAAGTGCCGGGCGGGCGCCGACTACGCGATCACGCAGATGTTCTTCGATCCGGAGAACTACCTCCGGATGCGTGACAGCGTGGCGAAGGCCGGCTGCGAGACGCCGATCATCCCCGAAGTCATGCCCGTTGTGAACGTGAAGACCCTCGACCGGCTGCCCCAGCTGAGCAACGCGCACTTCCCGGCCGATGTGAAAGAACGCATCCTCGCCGTCAAGGACGACGCGGCCGCTGTACGCTCCATTGGCATCGAGTTCGCGACGGAGTTCTGCGCACGTCTGCTCTCCGAGGGTGTCCCCGGACTGCACTTCATCACGCTGAACAACTCCACCGCGACGCTGGAGATCTACGAGAATCTCGGACTGCACGTGCAGTCGTGACCGGCGTACCCGCCCCAGACCCGCGGCGGTGGCCGTAGGAGAGGGGCGGGCATGGGGTGGACGGTCCTCTACATCGCGTTCGGCGTTGTCGCGTTGTGGCTGCTGGGTGAGGTGCTCCTGCAGTACAAGGCGCGCCTGCGCTGGCGGGTGCTCGCCTTCTGCGGCTTCCTCGGCGTCGTCCTGGGCGTCCTGATGCCCTCGGTCGCGGTGATCATCGCGGGGGCGATCGCCTTCGCCGTCGGCCAGACCTATGTGACCCTGTCCTTCCGTCGCGGCTTCTCCACCGGCTGGGCCATCGGCGGGAGCCCGGGCGCGAGCCGTCGCCGCAGGTCCGCACCGGTCGAGACGGGCCCCACCCTGGAGGTCAGCGACCTCTCCTACGAGCACGCGGAGCCTTCCGCCGCCGAGTCCACCGCGGTCTACGAGCCCCAGCCCATGGACGAGGACACCGGCCAGTACGGCATCTACGACACCTCGTACGGCCACGGCCACGACCACACCCAGGCGCAGCCGCAGGAGCAGCCCGCCTACAGCGCCGGATACGACGGCTACAGCCCGGGTTACGAACAGCCCGCGTACCAGCCCGCCTATGAGCAGCCGGCCTACGACTACGGCAGCGGCCAGCAGCAGTACGCCGCCTACTCCGACCCGTACATCGGCGGGGGGACGGACGGCCAGCAGTACGCCTCGTACGACTACGGCACCGGCCAGCAGCAGTACGCCGACCCCTACGCGCCGTCGTACGGCTACGACACCCCGCCCGGCGGCGTGTGGGTGCCCCAGCAGCGCGACAACGAGCAGCCCGCCCCCCAGCAGGGGCAGGAGCACTACGGCTACGGCAACGACCAGCAGTACCGGTACTGACCGTTCCGGACGCGCCTACCGCGAACCGCGGAAGTCCGCGCCCTCCACGATCAGCCCGGCGACGAGCGCGCCCGACATCCCGGCGTGCGCGAGCCCGCCGCCGGGGTGGGACCACCCGCCGGCGAAGTAGAGCCCGGGGAGCGGGGAAGGATTGGCCGCCGGGAGATACCGTCCGGCGGCCCCCGCGAGCGCGGGTCCGGGTACCTCGGCAACGCCTGTCTCGTGCCGCGTGTCGTCCGGGGTGCGGACCTCTTGCCAGAGCAACCGCTCCCGGAGCCCGGGAACGGCCGACTCCGCAGCCGTGACCATGCGCGCGGCGACGGCGCTCCAGTCCTGCCCGCCCTGCGTGCCCACGGTCCCGGTCACGGTCACCGACTCGTGGTCGCCGTCGGGCCGCAGCGCCGGGTCGTCAGGCCGCAGTACGGTCACCGTCGGCCGGTCCCCGGAGCCGTGCACGACCGTGCGGTGCACGGTGCCGGACTCCTGTGCCCCGCGCAGGGCCAGACAGACCGTCACGCGGCCCGTGCCGTCGGGCCGGAGCGCGTCGACCTCCACGCCGCTCGGGGCGAGCCGCCGATCCCCGTCGTGGTGCGAGGGCACCGGAGCGCCCGACACGACGTGATCGGCCTCGACGGTCTCCCCGCCGGCCAGCTCGATGCCGCACGCCCGCCCGTCCTTCTCCAGGACCTTCTCCACGTGGGCGTCGAACACGAACTCCACCCGCCGCTTCCGGCACCGCTCGTACACCGCGTCCGCGAGCGCCCTGATGCCGCCGCTCACGTACCAGGTGCCGAAGGTCTGCTCCATGTACGGCAGGACGGCCGCCGAGGCCGGGGCGGTGGCCGGGTCGAAGCCGTGGCTCCAGGCGTACGAGTCCAGGAGCGCGGCGAGCCGCGGGTCGCGCAGCTCACGGGCGCCGATCTGCGCGAGCGTGGTCGTCGGGCGGCGCAGGAACCCCGCCTTCAGGGCGGGGTAGGGCTCGCGGCCCAGGACCGAGGCGTCCGCGGGCTGCGGCTCCTCGAGGAGGGGGCGGCGGGTCCGGTCCCAGGCCTCGCGGGCCCGGACCAGGAAATCGCCCCAGCGCTCACCCGCGCCCGTGCCGAGCGCCGCGTCCAGGGCGGAGACCGTGCCCGCGCGCGAGGCGTTCGGCAGGTCCACGCGGGTGCCGTCGGCGAAGACATGACGGCTCGCCGGGTCGACCTGCGCCAGCTCGACGCACTCCTCCAGCGGCTCCTTGCCGGTCTTGACGAACAGATCGCGGTAGACCGCGGGCAGATGCAGCAAGCCCGGGCCCGTGTCGAAGCCGAACCCGTCCCGCTCGAAGCGGCGCACCGCACCGCCGTACGTCCCGCCGCGCTCGTACACCGTCACCCGGTGGCCCGCCACGGCCAGCCTGGCGGCCGCCGCCATGGCGCCGAGCCCCGCGCCGATCACCACAATCCGTGCCATGTCAGCGACTTTATCCGGCGCCTCGGACACTGCCGAAGGCCAGGTGCGGCCTGCTGGGCAGGCGTGGTCAGAAGTGCTCCGACCCGTCGCCGGACGGCGCCCGCGCCCGCGTCCTGGCCTCCGCGGCCGCCAGGGTCTTCTCCTCCCGCCGCTGCGCCCTGCGGCGCAGGAAGCGGCGGATGCGATGGGCGAGGAAGCCCAGTATCACCAGGCCGAGCACGAGGAGTACGGCCGCGATGATCGCCGCCACCTCCGGATTGAATATCGCGAAGGTGATGATCCCGGCGACCCCGAGGTCCTCCGCGATGCTCATGCCGATGTTGGAGAACGGCTCCGGCGAGGTGTTGATCGCCATCCGGGTCCCGGCCTTGACGAGGTGGCTCAGGAGAGCCGTCGAGCCGCCGACCGCGGCCGCCGCGAGTTCGGGCAGCGAACCGGACTCCCCGGCCAGAAGGGCGGCCACGACGGCGCCGGCGATCGGCCGGATCACCGTGTGGACGGAGTCCCAGACGGAGTCGACGTAGGGGATCTTGTCCGCCACCGCCTCGCACAGGAACAACACCCCGGCCGCGATCAGGACATCGGTGCGCTGCAACGACGCGGGCACCTCGTCGCTGATACCGGTCGCGCCGAAGACGCCGAGCAGCAGGACCACCGCGTACGCGTTGATCCCGCTCGCCCAGCCGCTGGTGAAGACCAGGGGGAGTACGGACACGCCCGCGATCGTATCCAGGTCTGAGTACCCGTACCTAGGGCGTGAGATGAGTAGGGATGCGGATGGGTTCCGACCTGCCGAGACGGAAGAGTGGAGGCAACGGAAGGGGCACGGCTCCGGACCGCCGACACGGGGCGGCGGAACGGGGCCGTGCGCCTGCCGGCACGGGGGTGCACGGGGGTACGGGGGTACCACGGGGGAGCACGGGGGTGCGGAAACGCCGGACGGCGAGGCTCGGGGGCTG
>NZ_JBHJTL010000084.1:0-33786 GCF_042264065.1 Streptomyces sp. NPDC056222
GGCGGGGGCACCGAGCCAGGTGCCCCCGCCGCCGCCCGCCGTCCGTCGCGTCGTCACGCCGCCACCGCCACCGCCACCGAGGCGAACCGTCGGCCGTGCTGACGGTGCTCGGCGCGGGCCAGCTCACCGGGCGAAAGGCCCGCGCTGACACGCCCGGCCGGCGGAACGACCTCCGGGCCTGCTGTCGCCCCTGACCTGCACCGGCTTCTCCCCCGGCTCCGCTTCTCGTCGCAGAACGGAACGGCCTCACCAGAAGGGGGTTTGTGAGGCCGTTCCGCCGAGGGCGTCCCGTCCGGGTCGATCCGTGCCTACGACTGGACGAGCATGCCCTTGCGCAGGTGTTCCAGATTGCGGGAGAGCAGCCGGGAGACGTGCATCTGGGAGATGCCGAGCTCGCTGCCGATCTCCGACTGCGTCAGCTCTTCGACGAAACGCAAGTGCAGGATCCGGCGGCTGCGGTCGTCGAGTTCGACGAGCAGCGGCGCGAGCGTGTGGAAGTCCTCGAAGAGCTCGAGCGCCGGGTCCTCCGCTCCGATGAACTCGGCGAGCGCGGTGGTGTCGTCTTCGCCGTCAGAGCCGCCGGCAGCGTCGAGCGACGCGGAGTTGTAGCCGTTGGAGGCAATCCGCGCCTCGATCACCTCCTCCTCGGAGAGGTTCATGAGGCTCGCCAGCTCCGCCACGGTCGGTGCGCGTCCGCACCGGGAGCTCAACTCCTCGGTCGCCTTTGCCAGCTCCAGCCGGGCTTCCTGCAACCGGCGCGGCACATGGACCGCCCAGGAGGTGTCACGGAAGAAGCGCTTGATCTCACCGACGATGTAGGGGATGGCGAAGCTGGTGAACTCCACCTCCCGGGAGAGGTCGAACCGGTCGATGGCCTTGATCAGGCCGATGGTGCCGACCTGGACGATGTCCTCCATCTCGTCGCCGCGCGCACCCCGGAACCGGCCGGCCGCGTAGCGGACGAGCGACATGTTCATCTCGATGAGCGTGTTGCGCGCGTACTGGTACTCATGGGTGCCCTCCTCCAATGTCGCCAGCTTGTCGAAGAACACCTTCGACAGCTCGCGCGCGTCCTTCGGAGCGACCTTGCGGGGTGATTCGAGTACGGGAAGATCCTCCGTACCCGTCTCGACAGCAGCCCTCGTCTCCGTCGTCACCTCAGTCGGCACTCTGATGACCTTCTCTCGTCCGTTGGCAACGGTTGCCCCGTGAGCGTTTCGCCTACCCCCACTTCCGCAGGGCATGTCAGGAAGTGCTCAGCGGGATGAGGAATCCCCGACGAGGTGCCGTCGAAGGCTGCGTTCTTACCAGGGGTGAGCCGAGGGAGACTGCTGCTCCGCCGCCGGTCGAGCCGACCGGTCGGGCACCGCTCGGCAGCGAGTGTCAGTGGGTGCTTCTACACTCCGGTCCATGCACTTGGATGAACTCGTCTGGCAGGCGAGGAACTTCGGCGGTCTTCCCGGAGCCCGTCCCTCTGGGCGAGAACGGGTACTCCTTGGAGCCACCCTTCCAGGGGTTGTCGTCGGATGTCACACCCACATCAGGAGTGATGCGAGGGCGACATCGGATGGCTCACGGCGACCTGTCACCGACCCGTGATCCACAAGCCGAGCTCATTTTGAAGACATGGCCTGGGGCCAGTTCGCCTCGCCGAGGCGAATCACGCCAGGGAAAGGCGGGCCCGGACGCGCTTGCCGAACGGCTGCGGCTCCACGCTCACGCTCTCGCAGACCGCCACCACGATCTCGAGACCGTGCTTTCCGACGCGCTGAGGGTCCCGGGGCCGGGCGACAGGGGCGGCGTCGAGCCGGTCGGCCACCGAGATGTCCAGCACGTCCTCGAACCATTCGAGAAGCACCCGACACGGGCCCGGCGCGTGCCGCACCGCGTTGGTCACCAGTTCGCTGACCACGAGGCGCGCCAGATCGACGCGCTCCTGGGGCACCCGATCGCCTCCGGCGGCCGGCGCGGCGGTGAGGAAGTCGGCTGCGAAGTCGCGGGCCGACGCGATCATTCCGTCCCCCATGTCGGCGTCTTCGAAGGACACGCTCGCCGACAGCGACGGCCGACGCACCGCGCTTCTCCTGGTGATCACCTCACTCATCGCCCGTCCTCCCACGTGTGCCGGTCGTCCTTCCCGCCCTGTCCGTCGGATTTCCCCCGCGCGGCCGTCCCACACCGCCCGCACCCGACAAGTACGGGTGCGGCCGACAGAAAAGACGAACGCGACCGATGGAGGTTCGGTGCGTACGGGCGTGCTACCCGTCCTCGTGCGCTTGCGGCCGACCTCTATGCGGCCCGGCCTGGGTGCCGCACGGCGGGAGCTGCCGGGCACGACCCCGGAACGAACCGGTGTCGGCGGTCCGAATCCCGGCGGTGAGTACCGTCGTGAGCCGATCCATCTGCGGACGTCACCTTCCCCGCGGCCCGTCGGACAGGCTCGTCGCCGCTACGGCAGCGCGGCGCCGCGGGCGGAGACCCACAGGGCGTACCACTCGTCGTGGCTCAGATCGGGCTCCCCCATCGCGGCGTCCCGGCACGCGCGGATGCGCTCCGGGTTCGACGTACCGATGACGGGGGCGATACGGGCCGGGTGGCGCCGCAGCCACCAGAGCACGATCGTCTCCGGCGTGGTGCCCTTGGCCTCGGCGAGCGAGGCCACCAGCGCGGCCGTGGCCGTCTCCTGCGGGCTGCCCTTTGCGCCGGTGTAGCGCCCCTGGGCAAGCGCCCCCCACGCCTGGAGCCCGATGCCGTGCGTCTGGCAGTGCTCGACGGTACCGGCGGGGAACCCGTTGGCCGCGGACTCCGGAGTGTTGACGAGGATGCCGTCCTCCAGCCAGGCGCGCCGGTGCAGGCTCATCTCCAGCTGGTTGGCCACGAGCGGCAGGTCCATATGGGCCTGGAGCCGGGCGATCTGCGCGGAGTTCATGTTCGAGACACCGAATCGGCGGACGAGCCCCTGCCGGTGCAGCGAGGTCAGGGCATCGCCGATGTCGGCGGGGTCGGCCAGCGGGTCGGGGCGGTGCAGAAGCAGGACGTCGAGGACGTCGGTGCGCAGTCGCTCCAGGCTCTCCTCGACCCTGCGGACGATGGAGGCGCCGCGCAGGTCGTACATGCCGGGCCGGTCCCCTTCGGCCAGGCGGATGCCGCACTTGGTCTGCAGGGTGATCCGCTCACGCAGTCCGGCCGAGCGGGCCAGTACCTCGCCGAAGACCGCCTCCGACTTGCCGTGCCGGTAGATGTCGGCATGGTCGAACGCGGTGATGCCGCTGTCCAGTGCCGCCTCGACAGCGGTCTCCGCGGCGTCGACGTCGGCGGCCGTGTGGGGCTCCGCGTCCCAGCCTCCCCCGAGGCCCATGCAGCCGAAGAGGAGGCGGTGGTCGGTCTTCTCGGGAGTGGTCACCGGGTCACTTTCGCACACGTACGCGACGCGGTGCCCCGTGACCGCGTGAGCGCGGCAGGAGCGGCATTGCCGGCCCCGCCCTCGGTCAGGTGCGGCGCGGCGACCACCATCGGCGCCGCTGCCGCGGATACACCGCTCTGCCCAGGCGGCGGCCGACCAGGGCGTAGCCGAGCAGGGCGCCCGCAGTGTTGAGCAGCACGTCGTCGATGTCGAAGGCGCGCCCTGTGATCAGGGCCCCCTGGATCAGTTCGACCAGGAGCATCGTCGCCACCGTCAGCAGGGCGATCCGTACGAACCCGCGGCTACGGGGGGACACGACCGGCAGCAGCAGGCCGAACGGCACGCCCAGAAGAACGTTGCCGCCGAGCTGCTTGACGGTGTCCCGGAAGGCGGGCTGCCCGAGGTAGGCGCGGATCGAGTTCCCCGGCCGGAGGTTGACGTGGGTGAGCGCCTCCGAGGCCGGCGATGGCTGGAGGGTCAGCCGGGCGAGGACGACGCCGAAGGCCACCATCGCGGCGAGGGCCAGCACAGTGACCCCGACGCGGATCCAGGGCCCGGGCCCCGCCCGTAGGGTCTTCGGCTTCGGCTTCTGGTTCCGCTTCGGCTTCTGCTGCCGCTCGGTCGTGACTCGGCACCATCCGATACGTGACGTCATGTCCCCCAACTCCGCAGTTCGTCAGAAAGGTTGCGGGTACCCCCGATGAAGGGGAGGAACCTGCTACGACGCGTACGTCACGGTGACCTGTTCGAAGCCGAGGGCGCGGAGCAGGCCTCGGAGCATCGACGTGGTGTTCTTCTCGGCACGCTGCGTCAGGTCGCTCTCCTTGGCGGCGTCACCGATGCGGTCGGCGGCGAGGATGTGGACGGCACGCTCGTCGGCCGGGTTGTCGGAGAAAAGGTCGCCCAGCCGGTCGACCAGGCCGCGCTGCTTCGAGACGGTGTAGGAGCGCTTGGGGTCCACGGCCGGCTCGGCGAGCCGCGCATGCGGCAGGCGGAGAGTGGCAGTGGTGCGCTTCTCGTCGACGGTCACGCTGCCCTGGCCGATGCTGCCGAAGTCGACGTACGCGGCCACGCTGCCGCTCGCGACGAAGAGCGTACGAGTCCCGCGGATCGAGTCGGGCAGCAGCCGGGCGTCCTTCTCCAGGTCGACCACCACCTGGTAGTTGCCGGCGGCGCCCTCGTACCGGTGCATGTCCTGGATGGACTTCAACACCGCCGGACCGGAACGGTCCTGCGTGTCGACACCGAACACGTCGGCCAGTCCTGGCACATGGACGAACCGCCCCAGGAGGTAGAGAACCAGGGACAGCACGACGAGTACGACGGCGACAGCAGGCCACCTGCGCGGGGTCCTTTCGCGTGTCGGCGTACTGCTCGGAAGCTTGTCTTCTGCGTCTTCTCGCATGTGTTGCTGGTGCCCCGCGAGCGGTTCGTCACTCTCAACTGACCTTGTTCTGGGGCTGGTTGGCACTCCCGGGGCGCATGCTTCCCGACGCGGGCTCCGCGGCCCGGCATGGCAGAAGCCCCCATGAGGCAGGGGGCTTCTGTGCTCTGCGGTGGGTGGTGCCGGGTCACGCCCGGAGCAGTCGTTCCGTCACCTCACGGTAGGTCCGAAGGGTGAGCCGGAGCTGCTCGGTGTCGGGGCCCTGCCCATCCGGATCGCCGTTCTCCTGCCAGCCCGCCCGCAACGCGGCGCGGCGGTCCCTCAGGGAGGCGATGAGTTGTTGCTCCGCCGCGGCAAGGACCTCGGCCGCCTCGGCGACCGAGTCGTGGGGCGAGTCGACGAATCCTGCGAGCGCGTGGTGCAGGCGCTGTCCGAGACGGTCGCGTTCGCCGTCGCCGAGCAGCTGTCCTGCTGGGCCTCCGTCGCCGTCGGCGGCGGGTTCGTGTCCCGTACGGGACGCAGGGTCGCCCACACCGCTGACGTCGTGCCCATCACGGTCGCCTCGGCCCGGACTGCGGTCGCCGCCCGACCGGTCCGTCGTGTCCCTTCCGCGCGGCGCGGCGGGGGGCGCGGCGGGAGCGTTCGTGTCGCTCCCGCCGCTCCGGCCCGTGGCACTGGGGTCCTCGGACGGGACGGCGGACGGTGGCGTCTGTGGCATCGCGGGAGGCGGGGTGGGCGGCGGGTACGCGTTGGCCGGCGGTGCGGTGGGTGGCGTCGCGAGATGGCCGGTGCGCTGGGCGGGCACGCTCGCGGCAGGAACTCCCCCGCTTCCGACGGGCGCCTGTCCGCCGGCACCGCCCGCCGCTCCCGGGGGCCCCGGAGGCGCGGATTCGCGCCGCGCGTCTCCGTCGGCCCCGCCTGCTGTCCGCCGGTCCCGGTTCTCGTGTGCCATCACGCTCCACTTCCCTTCGGCTTGAGGAGATGCCCGCGGCTGCGCCCGGACGCCGGGCGTGTCCGGGCGGCCTCGGTACCGGTCGGGCCCCCGGCCGCCGTCAGGTCCTCGAACAGGGCACGCGCGTCAACCAGCGCCTCCCGCAACTCCTCGGTTGAGGCGGACTCGGAGTGCACCGCGCGGCGTACCGCGCGCAGGCCCTCCACATGGTGCGGATGGTGCACCGACAGGGCGGCGAGCTGCTCCTCGCGCCGATCGGGATCCGGGAAGCCCCGGGTCGCCGCGATCCGCGTGAGGAGTTCGTCGGCGTCGGCGACGGCCTGCCGCGGCACGTCGACGAAACGCTCCTGGAGCATGGTCCATTGAGCGGCGTAGTGCTCACGGATCGCCGGCTCCAGCGGCAGGGGGCGGATGCCGCCGTGCCGCTCGACCCGCTCGCGCAGGTCGTGGTGGGCGGACTCGCCGTCGCCGCCGTGCCGTTCGAGGGTGCGGTCGTACTCGGGGCCGAAGCGCCGCTTGAGGGAGCGCGTGTCGCTGCCCGTGCCCATGCGGGCCCGGAGCAGGACACCGGCCGCCAGTAGCGCGGCGACCGTCGCCGCGAGGATGAGAACTGCGGTCAGGGTCGACATGGCTGCCTTCCTGGATGGTGACTCCTGCCTGGCTGTTCGTCACTGCTTGCTGGGCACCCGTCGGTTCGGCTTGCCGCTTCTCGTACGGTCAAACCCGATGCACGCCGGAGTCGCCCGTGCGGCGGGCAGAGAGCCCGCCGGCAAGGGCCAAGGATGAAGCCGCCGATCGGGCCGGGCGCCGTAGCCTTGGAACCTCCGCGGACGATCGGCGCGGGCGGGACGTTTCGGGGTAGGAGAACAGCATGGACAGCGCCCTCTGGCTCATCGTGGCCGTCGTTCTCGTGCTCGTGGTGGCGGGATTCGCGGCCGTTCTGCTCGTACGTGTCTTCCAGGCTCGCAAGCTGCTGGTGGACGCCGATGTCCCGTTGCAGCCCAAGGCCCTCTTCTGGGTGGCGGTGGTGTACACGATCTCGCCGGTCGACCTGATCCCGGACCCGGTCTACCTGGACGACATCGGCGTACTCCTGGTCGCTCTGCGGGCGCTGCACGCGGCAGCCGCCAGGAGCGGGGCGGGCCCCAGGAGGTCGCCCGCGGGCCCGGAAGCCTCGATCAGCGATCCGGTGAAGGCGCCGCTGCGGTGACGGTGGAACCCGCTGCCGGCCGTCCGGCGGCGGCCTGAGCGGCCCGTCCTTCCCGTGCTGCCGCCGGACGGAGGGTTCGTGCCCGGACCGGCGTCGCCCACGGCGCGTGGCCCGGACCGGCGTCGCCCACGGCGGGTGGCCGGGGGCGACGGCGGTCGGTCGCGTGAGGCGACCTCAGGGGCAGCGTCGGCGAGGGCCCAGGGCCGAGCGAATCCCGTGGTTCTCCCCTTGGGTATCGCCCCCGAGATGCTCACCGCCCGGCGACGCGCTCAGCGGTGGGCGGCCGGGCGGAGGCCGCGTCCGTCGGACGACGTCGTGGTGCTCCGCGCCCGGGCGGTGCATCCGTCACGCGTCGCCGAAGTCGATCTCCCGCTTGAGGATCTTGCCGGTGGCGCCCTTCGGCAGCGCCTCCACCAGCCTGATCTCTCGCGGGTACTTGTACGGTGCCACCCGCTCGCGTACGAACTCCCTCAGTTCGTCGGCGGTCACGTCCGATCCGGGGCGCGGCGCGACGGCGGCTGCGACCTCCTCGCCGAGGGTCGGATGGGGCAGGCCGACGACCGCCGCCTCGGCTACGGCGGGGTGTTCGTACAGCACCTCCTCCACCTCGCGCGGGTAGACGTTGAAGCCGCCGCGGATGATGAGGTCCTTCTTGCGGTCGACGATGTAGTAGTAGCCGTCCTCGTCGACGCGGGCGAGGTCGCCGGTGCGCAGCCAGCCGTCCCGGAGTGCCTCGGCGGTGGCCTCCGGACGTCCGAGGTAGCCCTTCATGATGTTGTGGCCGCGCACGCACAACTCCCCGACACCGTCGTGCACGTCGATGAGGCGCAGCTCGACGCCTTCGATGGGGGTGCCCACCGAGCCTGCCTTGCGCGGGCGGTCGAGGTGGTTGAAGCAGGCGACGGGTGAGGTCTCGGACATTCCGAAGCCTTCCAGCACCGCCGCGTCGAAGGCCTTCTCGAACCCGTGCAGCACTTCCACGGGCAGGGACGCGCCGCCGGACACGCACATGCGCAGGGTGGCGGTGTCGTACGCCACGGGCTGCGCGGTGCGGGCCGTGAGCAGCGCGGCGTACATGGTGGGCACCCCGGCGAAGACGGTGACGCCCCGGTCGTGGACGGTCCGGAGCGCTTCGGCGGGGTCGAAGCGGGCCATCAGGGTGAGCCGGGCGCCCGCCGCGACGGCGGCGTTCATCGCACAGGTCTGGCCGAATGCGTGGAACAGCGGCAGGCAGCCCAGGATCACGTCCTCGGGGGTGAGGCGGAACAGCGAGCGCGCGCAGATGTCGGCGTTGCGCGACAGGTTGGCGTGGGTGAGTTCGGCGCCCTTGGGGGAGCCTGTGGTGCCGGAGGTGTAGAGCAGTACGGCGGTGTCGTCTTCCGCACGAGGCTGTGGGGCGGCCGGCTCCGGATGCTCGGCGAGCAGTTCGGTGAGCGTGCTCGCGGAGAGCGGGAGCACGGTCGCCGCGGTGCCCTCGGCGCCCGACTCCGCCTCGGCGGCGCACATCTCGTGGGCGAACAGCAGCACCGCGCCGGAGTCCCGCAGGTAGTGGGCGATCTCCCGGGGCTTCAACAGCGGGTTCATGGGGACGACGACGGCACCGGCGCGCAGGATGCCGTAGTACAGGACGGGGAAGTCGAGGCCGTTGGGCAGCATCACTCCCACGCGGTCGCCGGGGTCGACGCCACGGCCGGTGAGCAGCGCGGCGACTCGGCCGGATGCCGTGTCGAGTTCAGCGTAGGTGAGGGAGCTGCCGCTCAGCTCGACGGCGGTACGGAGGCCGTGTTCGGTGGCGGTGCGGTGCAGGGTGTCGGCAAGGTTCATGGTGACGGCTTTCGGGTCCGGGGGGGGTGGTCAGGGGCGGGTCGCGGCGGGGTCAGCCGCGCAGGGCGGAGGCGAAGAGGCCGGGGAGCTTGGCGGCGGAGGGCGCCGCGGTGAAGCGGGTCAGCCGCTCGAGGGTCGTCAGGGCGGTGCGGTTGGTCAGGAAGTACGGCGGACGGGGCGCCAGTGAGGGCGAGCCGCTGAACAGGCCGCGAGGGGCGGGCGCGAACGGCGAGCGGAGCACCGTCTTCTCGATGTCCTCCAGCAGATACGCGTTGTGCACGAAGCCGATGCCGCTGCCGATGTCCTGCCGGGTGTGGCCGGGGTACGCGCCCCAGGGTGTGTACCCCAGCAGGAAGCCGATCGCGCACCAGGCGTTGACCCCGACGGTGCCGTAACGCAGCCCCTCGACGGCGGAGTCCACGGCGGCGCGGTGGGCGCGCTCGGTCCTCGGATGGACGATGAGCGTGGCGCCCAGGGTGCCGGGCAGTTTGTCGTTGGCGAAGTCCACGGCCTCGCGGAGGAACGCGTCCGCGGTCGCGCCCGGCAGCCGGACCACGCCGAGGGCGCTGCCGAAGACCTCGTCGGAGAGCAGGACGTCGTCCTCGACGGTGAGGTCGGGGACGAGGACCCGGGACGTCCCGTCACCGAGCACCTCCGCCTGCGGATGGGCGGCCAGCACCGCGTCCAGCCGGTCGCCCGCGCCCGGGTAGTAGTCGGCGCGCGGCGGCAGTTCGCGCAGTACCCGGCGGATCTCGCCGAGCAGCCGGTCGCTGCCCTCCCAGTCCCGGGGCAGGATCAGAATCTGGCTCGCGACGCAGTTGTGGCCCGAGTTGTTCATCTTGCTGGTGACGATGTGTTCGGCCTGGTACCGGAAGTCGGCGGCGCTCCAGTCGCCCGGCGCCACGATGCACGGTGTGACACCGCCGAGTTCGCTGCTGAAGGGCTTGCCGTTCAGGGGGGTGTCGGTGCGGCGGCGCTCGGCGGCCTGCTCGTCCGTGCCCCACACGATCGCGTCGTGGGTGCGCTCGCTGCCGGTGACATGGATGGCGTCGATGTGGTCGTGCGCGGCGAGGTATCCGCCGACGTCGGCACCTCCGTCGACGAAGCGGACCCAGCCCTGGTCGACGAACTCGCCGAACACATGCGCGAAGTGTGGGCGGAGGTAGTCGTTGACCGGATTCATCTTGGCGATGACGGTCTGCCCCTCGGCGTAGAGCTTGTGCAGGATGTCGAGCGGGGTGATGGCCGCGACGTTGCCGGCGCCGAGCACCAGCGCGACGGCGGGGCGGCCGGTGCGTCCCCGGTACTCCCCGGCGGCCCGGTCGAGGACCTGCCGCGCCGTCGTACCGGGTTTGGTCCACACCTGAGCCGTGGTCCCGTTCTGCAGCAGCGCGTCCCAGCCGGTGGCGGGGAAGACGTCCACGACGGCGCGCCCGTCGCGCTCGTGCACGGCGCCCGGGTCGACGGGGGACCTGCCCGCGGAGATCCGGCGCAGTACGTGCAGTTGGGCGCTCACTCCCTGGGCGAGGGCCCAGGGGGCACCGATCCAGTCCTCCGCGGCCCACGGGGAGTCGGGGGCGAAGCCCTTGGCGACGGCGGCGTCCGCGACCATTCCCGCGGCGCGCGCGGCGATCCGCGGCAACATGCGTTCGAGCAGCGACATCCGCTCGGCGATCGGCGTGGCCGTCCATTTCTCGGCGCCTGCGCGCAGATCGGCGACGGCGCGGTCCAGTTGCGTGGTGTCGAGGGCGGAGACGGAGGTCATGGGGTTCAACTCCTGGTCGGGGGCCGGAGGTGGCCGGACGATGTGGGCACGTGGCGGCTCGTCGCCGCGCGTCGCCGTCGAGTCGGTCGCGCTTCCTGCGTCTGCGTCCCGGGGCGACGGATCAGGCGCGCAGCCGCGCCCGGTCGCGCGACGGGTCGACGAGGGTGGCGGAGAGCAGCCCACCGACGAGCAGCATCGCGCCGGTGATGATCACGGCGTTCTGGTAGCCGTCCGTGCCCTGCTTGTCGACCATGAATCCGACGATGGCGGGGGCGGCCAGCCCCGCCGTGGTGACCACGGCGTTCGTCACGCCGAGGGCCCCACTGGCGCGGGCGGCCGGAGCGAGTTCGGAGACGGTGGTGGCCGCGACTGCCGCGTACGAACCGGCCAGGCCGAACCCGATGGCCAGCAGCGCGGTCTTGGCGCCGGTGCCGTCCACCAGGGGGACGCCGAGGCAGGCAAGCGCGCCGAGACCGAGTGCCGCACCTCCGACGCCGCCGCGCGCCCACTTGGTGCTGACCCCGCGCCGCATCAGCCATCCCGTGACACCTGCCTGCGTCAGCAGGACGACGCCGCCCATCGTCCACGGGAGCACCACGAGGCGGCCGGCTTCGGCGGAGGAGTAGCCGAGTCCGTTGTGCAGGTAGGAGGGAAGCCAGACCAGCATCAGCGCCAGGGCCCAGTAGCAGGTGAAGTACGCGGCGGTGACGGCGATCCAGGTGGGGGTGGCGAAGATACGTCGGTAGGGGACCGGCTCGTCGGCGGCTTCGGAGGGGTCGGTCCCGGCTGCTGCGCGGGCCGGTGCGTCAGCGCTCCCGTGCGTTCCGGTCCCGCCGAGGAAGTACCAGGCCACCGCCCAGACCAGTCCGATGGCGGCGAGTACCCACAGGGCGGTGCGCCAGTGGTGGTGATCGATGATCCAGGTGAGCCCGGGGGCCGCGGTGATCACACCGAGGGTGACGCCGAGGGTGACCAGGGCACCGGGCAGGTTGCGCCGGTGATCGGGGAACCAGCTGAACGTGGCGTGCTGGGCGACCGGGAACGCTGGGCCCTCGGCGGCACCGAGCACGACGCGGGAGCCGATCAGCACGGCGAGCCCGCCGCCGATGGCGGGCGGCACCTGGGCCACCGACCAGAGCAGCGCCATGATCAGGATCACCGTGGTGGGCCGCACCTTGTCGGCGTACATGCCGACCACGACCGCGGCGACCGAGAAGAGCAGGAAGAACGCGCTGTTGGCGAGGCCGAACTGGGTGGCGCTGAGGTCCAGATCGGCGCGGATCTCATCGGCCGCGAGTCCCAGCACGGACTTGTCCGCGAAGTTGATCATCATGAACACGACGAGCAGACCGGTGACGGTCCAGGCACGGGACCTGGTACCGCGGTATGCCGACGTCGGATCGCCGAGCTGCCTCGACGTGGTGTCAGCGGCGGTCACGGATCCTCCGGAGGGGGTGCGGCCGGCGTCGTTGCCGGGCGGGGAGGGCGGGAGGGTGAGGAGGGGACGGCGGGGATCGAGGTTCCGGGGCCGGCGGCCGGCCCCGGACCGGGAAGGCGCGCGATCAGGAGAGAGGGACGCCCTGGATCGCGATGCGCTCCATCACCCGGCGCCGCGGGTAGTAGTCGTTGATCGCGTAGTGCTGGGTGGCGATGTTGTCCCAGATGGCGATCGAGTCGGCCTCCCAGTGGAAGCGGACCTGGTACTCGGGGATGCGGGCCTGCAGCACCAGCTCGTCCACCAGCTCACGGCTCTCGGCGTCCGACAGGCCGACGATGCGGGTGGTGAAGGGCTCGTTGACGTAGAGCGTCTTGCGGCCGCTGCGCGGGTGGCGTACGACGACCGGGTGCTCGACCTGCGGCCAGTTCTTACGGAAGGCCGCCTTCTGCTCGTCGTTCATCAGAGCGCCCCAGCTGGGCTCCCAGTCGTGGACCGCGGTGAGGTTCTCGATCCGCTCCTTGAGCTCCTCCGAGAGGTTGTCGTAAGCGGCGCCCATGTCCGCCCACATCGTGTCTCCACCGGCGGCCGGGACCTCGACGGCGCGGAGCACCGAGCCGAGGGCCGGGTTGACCATGAAGGAGTGGTCGCTGTGCCAGATGTTCTTGTTCCCCTGGGACGTGGCGTCCTTGGCGAGCCGGGAGACCCCGGCGTGCTCGGTCCCGGGGAAGAACGGGTTGGGCTCCGGCGGACCCCAGACGCCGGCCAGTGCGAGCTGGTGCTCGGCCGCGAAGCCGGTCTGGCCGCGGAAGAAGATCACCTTCCACTCCAGCAGCGCCTGCCGCAGCTCCTCGGCGAGAGCCTCGCCGATCCCCCGGGTGAGGTCGACGCCGCCGAGTACGGCACCGAAGTGCGGAGTGAGCGGGGTGATGTCGAGGATCTCGTACCGGGTCTCCGGGGTGCCGGGCGACATGCGGTCGAGCACACGTGTCCCGTAGTGCATCAGGGGCTTGTCGAGTACGGGCTTGGGGGCGGCGACGGTGGCGTCCATGTTCCCTCCGAACGGCTCGAAGATTCGATACCGGCAGTATTGATATGTGGCGACGCCGTCGGCAAGGGGTTGCGGCCGTCAAATTCAAAACTGGTGGTAACGAATTTCGCACCCGCGGAACCCGCGGGGTGAACGCCGGGGAAGTCCCGTCAGGAAGCGGCGCCGACGGCGCGGCCGATGAGCTCGACCACCGAGTCCACCAACCGCTCGTCGGGCATGCGCTGTTCGGCGACCATCCGGAACACCAGAGAGGCGGCGACCAGCGTCACCGCCGCGTCCACGTCGATCCCGGGCCGGACGTCGCCACGTACGATCCCCCGCTCGATGATGTTCCGCGTCTCCCCCGCGACCCGTGCGGTGTACTCCCCGTACGCGCCGCGCTCGGCGCCCGCATCGGCCGCGGTGGCGATCACACCGGCCAGCAGCCGGTCGACCCCCGGCGTGCGGTACGCCTCCAGACGCGCTATGAGCACGGCCCGCAGCTCGGCACGGAAGTCCCCCATGTCCGGAACGGACAACGGACCGACCCGCGACTCGGCGGCGGCGAGGACAAGGTCCTGCTTGGTCGGCCAACGCCGGTACATCGAGGGCTTGCTGACACCGGCCCGGGCGGCCACGGCGTCCATCGTGACCGCGCCCATGCCCTGCTCGGCCACCAGCGCGACCACGGCGTCCAGCACCGCGCGCGTGACCCGCTCCTCCCGGGGCCGCCCAGGACCTCGCCCGCTGCCCCGCCCCGCCTGCTCGTCGACCATGCCCTGACCCTACGGGCGACGACAATGATCATCCACTCCGTCGCACGGACCGACGGCCCGCCGCTCACACGACGGGCCGTACGGAGATCCCTTACCCGCTCCCTCATCCGCGGCCGAACAGGACCGGCCGGGGGCGGGCGACAGGACCGGCCCGGGGCGCACGCACGGGGCTGGCCGTGCGGGTCAGGCCGTGCGGGTCAGGCCGTGAACTCGGCCCGCAGGACGTGCTTGGTGACCTTGCCCGACGGTGTACGCGGAAGCTGCGACCGGAGCACGAGTTCGCGGGGGATCTTGTAGCGGGCGATGCGCGGCTCCAGCCAGGCGCGCAGCTCGTCCAGTGTCGGCTCCGCGCCCTCGCGCGGCACCACCACTGCCACCACGGTCTCGCCCCACTGCTGGTGCGGGCGGCCGACGACCGCGACGTCGAGCACGTCCGCGTGGCCGCGCAGGGCGCCCTCCACCTCCTGGGAGGCGACGTTCTCCCCGCCGGTGATGATGACGTCCTGCATCCGGTCGACGATGGTGACGAAGCCGTCCTCGTCGATCCGGCCGAGGTCGCCGCTGCGGTACCAGTCGCCCACGAAGGCCTGCGCCGTGGCCTCGTCGTTGTCGAGGTATCCCACCATCCGGGTGTCCGACCGCAGCCAGATCTCCCCCGTCTCGCCGGGTACGGCGTCCACACCGCCCTGACGCACCACCCGCAGGTCGACGCCCGGCATGCCGCCGCGACCGATGGATCCCGCCTTCTCCACCTGCTCCTCGGGCGAGAGCGAGGAGCCGACCGGGCCCATCTCGCTCATCCCGTACACCTGGTGGAAGTTCTCCGAGCCGTAGGCCTTCATCAGCCTGCGCGCGGTGTCGGCGTCGAGCGGGCCGGCGCCGTAGATCCACGAGCGCACCGAGGTCAGGTCGAAGCCGTCGAAGTCGGGCACGCTCTGCAGAGGGGCGATCAGGGCGATGGGCGCTCCGAACACGGCGGTGATCCGCTCCTCCTCGATCGTCTTCAGCATCACGCGCGGGTGGTACTCGTGCTGGAGCACCACGGTGCCGCCCATGAAGACCGTGCCCAGCATCCAGTTGTTGAGCGGCGAGGCGTGCCAGATCGGCATGCAGACCAGGAACCGCTCGTCGCGCCGCAGCGCGACGGCGGCCGCGGTGTACGCGGCGGTCAGGGCGATGCCTCGGTGCGTGTGCACGCAACCCTTGGGCGCGCCCGAGGTACCGGACGTGTACAGGATCTGGGCGATGTCGGTGTCCGACCTCGGGGCGCCGGCCCAGTCCCGCGCGCTTTCCACCAGCGCCTCGAAGGAGCCCTCGGTCCGGTCACCCGGCTTCTCACCGGGGTGACTGACCACGAGGGGGACGTCGGTTCCGGCGGCCCGGGCGACGTCCGCGAGCGCCTCGTCGACGACGGCGAGCCGGGCGCCACTGTGCCGCAGCAGACGCTCGACTTCCATGGCCTGGAACTTGTGGTTGACGGGCACCAGGACCGCCCCCGCGTGCCAGGCGCCGAAAGCGGCGAGGACGAAAGCGGGCGTGTTGTACGTCATGACGGCGAGCCGGTCGCCGGGCCGCAGGCCCGCGTCGCGCAGCACGGCCGCGGCCCGGCGCACGTCCGCGGCCAGTTCCGCGTAGCTCCAGCGCTGCTCGCCGTGGACGAGCGCTTCCTTGCCGCCGGCCTTGCGGACGGCGCTGTCCAGCATGGCGCTGAGGTGCATCCCGTGCTCCTGATGGTTCTTGCCAGGTCCTGCGTCTGGCGTGAAGGTCTGAACGATGATTCACTGCTTCTATGGCATACCGCAAGACCCCGGCCGAGCTGGCTCGGCTCAGCAGCGCACGGGAGCATCTGATCCAGCAGGCCACCGATGTCGTGGCCGACGTGGGCTGGGCACAGGCCTCGGTGAACGCCGTCGCCGCCGCGGCCGGCATCGCGGCCGGCTCGGTCTATCAGCACTTCCCGTCCAAGGCGGCGCTGGCCGTCGAGGTCTTCCGGCGCGCCTCCGGCCGTGAGGTCGAGGTGCTCGGCGAGGTGCTGCGCAGCCCGGGTGATCCTGTGGAGCGACTCGCGCGGGGCGTCGAGGTGTTCGCCCGTCGGTCCCTCGAACGCCGCGGCCTGGCCTACGCCTTGCTCGCGGCGCCGGCCGAGCCCGCCGTCGGTGCCGAGCGCCTGGAGTACCGGCGCCGGTACCGGACGCTGTTCGCCGAAGTCGTCAGCGAGGGGGTGGCCTCGGGCGTGCTGCCGCAGCAGAACGCGGAGGTGACCGCCGCCGCCCTGACCGGTGCCATCGGCGAGGTGCTGGTGGACCCGCTCGGCGCCTCCGACGGGGACTCCGCCGAACAGCTCATCGCCGAGCTCACCGCGATGTCCCTGCGCTGTCTGGGCGCCTGGCAGGCCCCGGCGGGCTGACCGGCCGTACCCGACTCGCACGGATCACGACCGCACCACCTCTCCGACGGCTCCGCCACTCCTCCCGACGACTCCGAAGGACACGACCATGACCACCACCGCCGACACCCGGCCGGTCAGCAACCCCACCGCCCGCACCCACGACGTCACCAACCAGGCTCCCCCGCTGGTCGGTCACGACGTCGCCGACGACCCGGTCCTGCTGGAGGGCGTACGGCGGGAGGGCGCCGAGTGGTACGTCGACGACCTGCACCGGATCGGCCGTCGCAGCGGCAGCGAGGAGGTCCAGCGCTGGGCCGAGGAGGCCAATCACCACGAGCCCGTGCTGCGCACCCACGACCGCTACGGCAACCGTGTCGACGAGGTGGACTTCCACCCCTCGTACCACTCCCTGATGGACGTCGCGATCAGCGAGGGGCTGGCCGGCGCGCCCTGGGCCGACGAGCGCCCCGGTGCCCATGTGGCGCGTGCGGCGGGCTTCATGGTGTGGAGCTCCGCCGAGGCGGGTCACGGCTGCCCGGTGTCGATGACGTACGCCGCCGTGCCGGCACTGCGCCACTCCCCCGAACTGGCCAAGGAGTACGAGCCGCTGCTGACCAGCCGCGTGTACGACCCGGGTCTGAGGGCGCCGGGTGCCAAGCGCGGTCTCCTCGCGGGGATGGGCATGACGGAGAAGCAGGGCGGCACCGACGTCCGCGCCAACACCACGACGGCCGTGCGGACGGCTGACGGGAGCTGGCGGCTGCGCGGTCACAAATGGTTCACCAGCGCCCCGATGAACGACCTCTTCCTCGTGCTCGCCCAGGCCCCGGGCGGCCTGTCCTGCTTCCTCGTCCCGCGTGTACTGCCCGACGGCAGCCGCAACACCTTCCGCATCCAGCGGCTGAAGGACAAGCTGGGCAACCGTTCCAACGCCAGCAGCGAGCCCGAGTTCGACGACACCGTGGCGTGGCTGGTCGGCGGCGAGGGCAAGGGTGTGCGGACCATCATCGACATGGTCACCATGACCCGCCTGGACTGCATCCTCGGCTCCGCCTCCGGCACGCGCGCCGCCCTCGCGCAGGCCGCCCACCATGCCCGCCACCGCTCGGTGTTCGGCGCCAAGCTCATCGACCAGCCGCTGATGCGCAACGTCCTGGCGGACCTGGCCCTGGAGTCGGAGGCCGCCACCACTCTCGCCCTGCGGGTCGCGGGCGCGACCGATCGCGCCCAGCGCGGCGACGCCGGCGAGCGGGCGTTCCTCCGCCTGGCCACGGCGGTCGGCAAGTACTGGGTGTGCAAGCGCCAGCCCGCGGCGGTGGCCGAGGCCCTGGAATGCCTGGGCGGCAACGGCTACGACGAGGCCTCGGGCATGCCCCGGCTGTACCGCGAGGCGCCCCTCAACGGCATCTGGGAGGGCTCGGGCAACGTCAACGCCCTCGACGTACTGCGCGCATTGGTCCGCGAACCCGAGTCCCTGGAGGCCTTCCGCGCAGAGGTGGAGTCGGCGGCGGGCGCCGACGCCCGGCTCGACGCCGCGTGGCGGGAGGTGCTGGGCGAGCTGGCCCGGCCGGAGGACGCCGAGCTTCGCGCCAGGCGCCTGGTGGAACGTCTGGCGCTCGTCCTGCAGGGTTCTCTGCTCGTACGGCACGCCCCCGCTCCGGTGGCGGACGCCTTCTGCGCCTCGAGGCTGGCCGGCGACCGGGGCCTGGCCTTCGGCACACTGCCGACGGGTACGGACCTCGCGGCGATTCTCGACCGCCTTCCCGCCGGGCTGGGGTAAGCCGCCTCTCGGCCACGCACCTGCACCGCTTCGGCGCAGGTGCGTGGCCGCTCCCCGTTCCTCCCGGCATCCCGCTCCCGACCGGCCGCGCAGAAGAAGTTCCCAGCGTGCCCCGAAGGCCGTAGGGCCGCTCGGCCGGGCTCAGGGGACCGAGCGGATGCGACGCACCAGGACCGAGCCCGCGAGAGCCAGGGCACCCGCGAGTGCGTACAGGGCCGTGTACCCGCCGAAGTGGGTGACGACCGGGGCCGCGACCACGGGAGCCAGCACTTGGGGCAGCGCATTGGCGATGTTGATGACGCCCAGGTCCTTGCCCCGGTCCTCCGCCGTCGGCAGCACGTCCGTGAGCAGGGCGAAGTCCACGGCCGTGTACACCCCGAAACCGAGGCCGAGCACGAGCGAGGCGACGACCGCGCCCGTCCAGGTCTGCCAGACGGCGAGCAGCAGGGTGGCCGCGGAGATGACCAGACCCGACCAGATCACATAGGACTTCCGCCGGCCGCTGCGGTCCGACCGGATGCCGCTGATCACCACCGTGGAGAGCAGGGTCAACGCGTTGAGCGCCGTGAGGATCAGAACGCCGTTGTCGGCGTCGCCCTCGTAGCGCACGGCGTCGGTCAGGTAGTAGAGCAGGTACATCGTGCTGATGGAGTAGGACAGGTTCATCAGGAACCGGGTGAGCCAGGCCCACCCGAAGTCGGGATGGCGGCGCGGGTCGATCCAGAAACCGCCGAGGAACGTCCGCCACCGGAAGGCCGGCCGGGCTGCCGGGGACAGCGGGGTGTCGCGCCGCATCACGACGTACGGAACGGCCGCGAGCACCGTGAAGACCGCGCAGGCCAGATATCCGCCGACCACCCCGCCCGCGACCGTGGCCAGCGCCGTGCCCGCCAGGATGCCGCCGACCTGGGAGACACCGAGCCAGCCGCCGACCAGACCGCGCTGCCGCTGCGGCACCTGGTCGGGGACGGCCGCGGTGAGGGCGGCGAAGGCCGCGTTGAGGGCGAGCTGGACCAGGCACCAGCCCGCGATCACGGTCGCGACGCTCTGCGCACCTGCGAGGACGAGCAGCCCGGCCGCCCCGCCCGCCACTCCGCCGACCACCCAGGGGATACGCCGGCCCACGGACGCCGTCGTCCGGTCGGAGAGCGCCCCGAAGACGGGGTTGGCGACCATCGAGACGGCTGCTCCCACTCCCGTCACCAGGGCGAGGGTGGACGCCTTGTGGTCGGGGGTGAGGTGCTCGGCCTGGCGCGCCAGGAGCAGTTGCAGCGGGCCGAACCAGCCGACCCAGACCCCGAGGTTGGCGAGGGACAGCGCGCTCACCCACCGCGTGCCGACCGGGGTACCGGTCTCGGCGGCCGGCTCGGCCGCGGTTCCCTCCGCCGCCGTCCCCTCGGTGCTCATCTGCCGCTCTTGATCAGGTCGCGGTACCAGGCGTACGACTCCTTGGGCGTCCGCGCCAGCGTCTCGTAGTCGACGTGGACGAGCCCGAACCGCTGCTGGTACCCCTCCGCCCACTCGAAGTTGTCGAGGATCGACCAGATGAAGTACCCGCGGACATCGGCGCCCTCCGCCATCGCCTCGTGCAGCGCGCGGACGTGTCCGTCGTGGTACGCGACCCGGCGCGCGTCGTCGATCCGGCCCGTTTCGGGGTCCGGCCCGTCACCGTACGAGCAGCCGTTCTCGGTGATGTACAGGGGCGGCAGCCGATGGCCGTAGCGCTCGCGCATGGTGGCGAGCAGTTCGCGCAGCCCGTCCGGGACCACCGGCCAGCCGAAGTCGGTGAGTTCGCGTCCTTCGATCTGCCGGATGGCGAAGGGGAGGTCCGACGGTATCTCGATGCCGCCGAAGGAGGAGTCGGCGGAGGCGTCGGCGGTCGGCTGCGGGGCGCCGACGAGCATCGGGTTGTAGTAGTTGATGCCGTACCAGTCGAGGGGGGCCGAGATCGTCCTGAGGTCCTCCGCGACCGGGCCGGGGAGGAGCGAGGCCAGGCCCGCCGGGTAGGCGCCGGTCAGGATGGGGTCGGCGAAGAGGCGGTTCGTGAGGGTGTCGTAGAGCTCGGCGGCCGCCCGGTCGTCGTCGCTGTCACCGGCGGTCCAGACGGGACTGTGGGAGGCGGCGATGCCGATCTGGCGGGCACCCGCGGCGCGCAGGGCCTGGACGCCCAAGCCGTGGGCGAGGAGTTGGTGGTGGGCCGCGGGCAGGGCGTCGAACACGAGACGCCTGCCGGGGGCGTGCTCGCCGAGGCCGTATCCGAGCAGGGTGACCTCGGCGGGCTCGTTGATGGTGATCCACATGGGCACGCGGTCGGCGAGGCGCTCCGCGACCACAGAGGCGTACGCCGCGAACCGCTCGGCGGTGTCCCGGTTGAGCCAGCCGCCGTGCTTCTCCAGGGCGAGCGGGGTGTCCCAGTGGAAGAGCGTGGGGACCGGGGCGATCCCCGAGGCGCACAGCTCGTCGACGAGCCGGTCGTAGAAGTCCAGCCCCTTGTCATTGACCCGGCCGTGGCCGTCGGGCAGGACTCGGGACCAGGAGACCGAGAACCGGTAGGCACCGACGCCGAGTTGGGCCATCAGCGCCACGTCCTCGCGGTAGCGCCGGTAGTGGTCGGTGGCCACGTCCGCGTGCGAGCCGTCCTTGACGCGTCCCTGTTCGCCGGTGAAGGCGTCCCAGCAGGAGGGTCCACGGCCGTCCGTCGTGAGTGAGCCTTCGATCTGGAACGCGGAGGCGGAGACTCCCCAGAGGAAGCCGGCCGGGAACTCGGGTACGGACGCTGCCATGGGGACTCGCTCCGATCGACGGGGTGCGGGTGACTCACGGCACTTTCGGGCCCCAGGATCCGCCCTGTCAATGGAAAGTGAACAATTCTCAGCTTTTCACGGCGCGACGCGTCCCCGCAGCGCTCACCCGGGCCGGGGGCGACGCCGGCGGGCCGCCCGAGGCACTCGGTCTCACAAGTGCGACTGAGCGCCTCGGTCGGGCCCGAGCATGCTGGTTGCTCCTGTACCGCCGTCAGTGGTGAGCGCCCGGTCCGTGCGGCGGAAGGCGGCGCGGTAGGCGCTCGGGCGTTGGCCGGTGTGGCGGGCGAAGAGGGCGGCGAAGGTGCCGGGGTCCTGGTAGCCGACGGCCGAGGCGACGGCGGCGACGGTGCGGTCGGTCGTCTCCAGCAGGTGGCGGGCGCGGCGGATCCGGGAGGCCTGCAGATGGGCCAGCGGGCTGCGTCCGGTCTCCTCGGCGAAGCGGCGCAGCAGCGTGCGGGTGCTGACCCGGAAGGCGTCCGCGAGTGCGGCGAGGTCGTACCGCGCGGCGAGGTTCTGGTCGAGCCGCCGCATGACCCGCCGGGAGAACTCGCTGCCGGGCTGCGGCAGGAGCCGCGGGTCGACGTACGGGGTCTGGGAGGTCCGCGCGTCGTCGACGAGTGCCACCCGCGCGGTGGTCCGGGCCACCCGGTCGCCGCTGTGCCGACGGATCAGGTCCAGCGCGAAGTCGTACATTGCGCTGAAGGCGGCCGTGGTCGTCACGCCCGTGTCCGTGACGACCAGTTGCTCGGGCCGGACGTCGGCCCCCGGGCAGCGCCGGGCCAGTTCGTCGGCGTGCAGCCAGGACGTCGTGGCCCGGCGCTCGTCGAGCAGTCCAGCCTCGGCGAGCAGGAACGCGCCGACGCAGAGGGAGACGACCGCGGTGCCGGCGGCGGCCTGCGCGCGGATCGCCGCGATCTCGGAGGGCAGGCCGGCGAGGCAGGCGTCGAGGTCCGTGGCCGGGCCCAGTTCGAAGCCGGGGACGACGAGGACGTCGACCTCACGCATCGGGCGCACGTCCAGGCTCGCGCCACCCGAGGCGGTGACCCGGCGGCGGGGCGAGACGATCGACACATGGTAGCCGGGCGCGTCCGGTCCGGCGACGTGTTCGGCCATCGTCAACAGGTCGGGGACCCCGAAGACTTCGGAGGCGAAGCAGCCCGGGTAGGCGAGGACGCCGACCCGCAGCGCACCCGGGCCTCCACGTTCGTCCGCCCGTCGCGTCGCCTCCGCCATCGTTCCCGTACCCCCGTCGCCGCCATCGTCCCCGTACCCCCGCCGTCGCCCGCGCGTACCGCTTGCCGTCGGATGGCGAGATTACCCCTGAGCTCGGCGATCCGGCCCCTCAACGGACCGCCGGGCGCCGGGCCACGCTGTCCCCATGACAGTTGATCCGATCAGCGACTTCACCCGCCGGAGCGTGACCGTGGGGGAGGTGGAGAAGACGGTGTACGTGGCCGGCGCCGGGCCCGCGGTCGTGGTGCTGCCCGAGATGCCGGGCATCAGCCCCGACGTCCTGCGGCTCGCCCGCTGGGTGCGGGACGCCGGCTTCACCGTCCACGTGCCCTCCTTGTTCGGGACGGACGGTGCCTTCCCCACGGTCGAGGGCGGCCGGGAGGTCGTCCGCCGCGCGTGCGTCAGCGCCGAGTTCCGTGCCCTCGCGGGCGGCGGCACCAGCCCGGTGACGGTGTGGCTGCGCGGCCTCGCGCGCCAGGCCCACGCCGCTTGCGGCGGGCCCGGGGTGGGCGCGATCGGCCTGTGCTTCACCGGCAACTTCGCCCTCACCATGGCCCTGGAGCCGGCGGTGATCGCCCCGGTGGTCAACCACCCGTCGCTACCGCTCGACGACCCCGGCGGACTCGAACTCGACGCGGCGGACGGGCGCGCGGTGCGCGACCGGCTCACCCGCGACGGACTCACCGTCCTCGCCTACCGCTTCGAGGGCGACCGCTGGTGCACGGGACAGCGCTTCGCCGCCTACCGCGCGCTCCTCGGCGACGCCTTCGACGGGCGCGTCCTCCCGGACAGTGCCGCCAACCCTGCCCCGCCGCCCTTCTTCGCCGACCTGGTCGGCACCCCGCACAGCGTCGTCACCGCCCATCTCGTCGACGAGGCGGGCCACCCCACGGTCCGGGCCCGCGACGAAATCCTCGCCTTCCTGACCGACCGCCTGCAGCCGCCGGGCAAGTGACGCGCCGGATCATCGACAGCCTCGCCGTGCGCGTCGACGGCCGGAAGCCCTGGTCACTGCGGATCGCCGGGTGCTCGCGATCCTCGAAACCCCCGCCCGGAGTTCCCGATCGTAATCCGCGGAACCGATGACCGCCCGATGGCTGCGTACGACCCCCTACGGCCGCCGCCCCGCAGGCGCGGGTCCGGATCGTGAGAGCGTCCCGCCGCGCAGCGGTACGGGACGAGGCCGACTCAGCCTCCGCTGGACGAGCGCGCCCACAGCCGCGGAAGGACGAACAGCCGGTGCCGGGGCGCGTCGGGCTGCTCGAGTCTGCGTACGAGCAACTCCACGGCGGACGCGCCGACTTCGTGCTTCGCCGGGGCGATGGCGCTCAGCGGGATGTCGGCGAGCCCCGCCACCTCGTCGTCGTACGCCACGATCGCGACTTCGCCGGGGACCTGGACGGACCGCGCGCGCAACCTCCTCAGCAGCGCGAGCGCCTCGTTGTCGGGATGGGCGATGACGGCGTCGACGCGGCCGGCCGCCGCGGCGTCGAGCAGCTCCTCGACCGGGCCGTCGTACTCCGGACTCCCGGGGCCGGAATCGGCGGTGACCAGGACGGACGTCGAAAGGGGGGCTTCGATCCCGGCCGCGCGGACGCCGGCCTCGAAGCCCTCGATGATCCACTGCGCGGTCGGGCTCGTGCCGCGTACGAGCAGCGCGAGGCGAGTACGACCCGCCTCCGCGAGATGCCGCACGGCCAGCCTCGCCCCATGGACATGGTCGGACACGACATGGTCGATCCCGGCCATTTCGTCCGCCTCGGGCCGGCGCTCCACGATCACGACAGGGACGGGCAGTTGCTCGTACCAGCCACGTGGCCCCGTCGGGACCACCAGCAGTCCGTCGATGCCGTCGCCGATCATCCTTTCGACCTGCGTGCGCTCCTCGTCCGCGTCGTATCCCGAGATGTCCAGCACCAGTCGGGCGTTCCGGGCGGCGGCGGCCTCGCGCGCGCCCTTGATCACCTCGGGGTAGTAGTAGTCGGCGGACGGCACGATCAGCCCGATGACGCGCTCCCGGCCGCCGACAGGTGCGGCCGGATCCGCGTCGGCGGGCGCGGTCTCCGCCCAGGTCTCGGGGAGCATGGCCCCGCCGTGCACCCGGGCGACCAGACCACGGTCGGCGAGGACCTCCACGTCCCGGCGGATCGTGACCGGGGAGACGCCCAGCTCGGCGGCGAAGTCGCTGACCCGCAGGGAGCCCTCTTCCCGCAGCCTGCGCAGGATCGCCTGGTGCCTGTGTTCCGCGTGCACTTCCCCGCTCCCCTCGTACGACATCCCAGTTCAGAAGCAGTGTAGCCACCTCGCGATCGAACCTGTCTGTTTCTTGTCGAATGAATATGTCGCGACTGTTCCTGTCCAAACCGTTGCTCTCTTGCTTTTATGCGTGTTAGAAACCCCACGCTTACGAGCCAGCGACAGCGCCGAGGCAACGACGCGCTCCTCCCGTAAAGGTCGTCTCCCATGCCATCTCCCTGGCGTCGCCGCACATTCCTCCATGCCGCCGGTGGGGGCGCGCTCGCCCTCGGGCTCACAGGAACGCTCACGCACCCGTCCAACGCCTCGGAAGTCCTGGGGTCCGGGGGCGCGTTCGACACGTCCGGAACGTTCGAGACCGCGTCCGACGCGGAGTTCGACGCACTGCGCGCCAAGTGGCGCGACCTCATCCTCGGTTCGGGCTTCAGTCCGACGGCGGAGCCGTTCCGGACCATCCTCACCAGCCTCGGCACGACCGCTTCCGGATACGCGGCGACCATGGCTCCGGCAAGCGGCTCGCTCTGGCCCGGCCGCACCTGGACCGACCCGGAGCCCGACCTCGACGCCGAGTCCTACGCCTTCTCGGCGACCATGAACGACAGTTACAACCGGCTGCGCACCATGGCCGAGGCCTACGCCCAGCCCGGCACCGGGCTGACCGGGGACGCCGGGCTCCGCGACGCCGTCCTCACCGGCCTCGACCATCTCCACTCCGAGATCTACAACGAGAACACGACGCGGTACGGCAACTGGTACAACTGGCAGATAGGCGCCCCTCAGGCGCTGATGGACACCTGCGTGCTGATGTACGACCACCTGTCGGCGACGCAGATCGCCGACTACTGCCGGGCCGTGGACGCGTTCGTACCGGATTCGGTCTTCGCCTCGTACACGGGCACCAGCACCGGAGCCAATCGGGTCGACCTGTGTCGCGGGGTCATCCTGCGCGGGATCGTCGGCAAGGACACGGGCAAGATCGCGCTGGCGTCCCAGGCCCTGGCCCCGGTGTTCCCCTACGTCACCTCCGGCGACGGCTTCTACGACGACGGCTCGTTCGTCCAGCACCGCAACGTCCCCTACATCGGGGGGTACGGCGCGGTACTGCACGACGGGGTGGGCCGACTGCTCGCCCTGCTGCGCGGCTCGAGCTGGGAGGTGAAGGACGCCGGCACCCAGCTCTTCCTCGACACGATCGAGAAGGCGGTCGCACCGTTCATCTACAACGGCCTGATGATGGACAACGTCAGCAGCCGGGGCATCAGCCGCATCGGCACCAACGAGCACCAGCGAGCCCACGGTCTGATGGCGACCATCCTGCTGGTCGGCCAGGGAGCGAGCCCCGAGGAGAACGTCCGCTGGCGCGCGATGGTCAAGGGTTGGCTGCAGCGCGACTACCACTACCCCGCGCTGAAGAACCCCGGTCTGAGCCTCATCAGGGCCTCGCTCCTGCAGGCGCTGCAGGACGACACCTCCGTCAAGGCCGCCCCCGAGCCCGTCGAGCACCGGCTGTTCCACAACATGGCACGCGCCACCCACCGCCGACGCGACTGGGCGGCCTCCGTCTCCATGGCCTCGAACCGCATCGCCCACTACGAGTTCGGCAACGGCGAGCACGCCCGCGGCTACCACACCGGCGCCGGGTGGCTCTCCTGGTGGGGCAGCGACTTCGGTCTGGAGCAGTACTCGGACGCCTACTGGCCCACCGTCGACCCCTACCGCCTGCCCGGCATCACCGCATCGCGCAAGCCCCTCGCCGACGGCGAGGGCGGCAACTGGGGACAGCCCATGCCGGACGCCGCCTGGGTCGGTGGCACCACCGACGGCGAGTACGCCGCCATCGGCCAGCACCTCAAGGGCATCTCCAGCACCATGGTTGCCAAGAAGTCCTGGTTCTGCCTCGACGACTCCATCGTCTGCCTCGGCGCCGGCATCACCTCCGTCGACGGACACGCCGTCGAGACGACCGTCGACAACCGAGCCCTCGGCGCCACCGGCGCGCCGGTCCTCACGGTCGACGGCGAGGCGCAGCCCGTGGGGCAGGGCTGGACGGCCACCTTCGACGACGCCGAGTGGGCCCACATCGCCGGACAGGCGGGCTACGTCTTCCCCGGCGGCGCCAAGCTCAGCGCGGTACGCGAGGAGCGCACCGGCTCCTGGAGGGACATCAACACCGGCGGCTCACCCGACCCGATCACCCGCCGCTATCTGACCCTCTTCACCGACCACGGCATCGATCCGACCGACGGCGACTACGCCTACGTCCTGCTGCCCGGAGCGAGCGCCAGGACCACCGCCCATCGCGCGTGCGACCGCGGGTGGTTGCGGATCCTCGCCAACTCCGCCGACCAGCAGGGCGTACGCGTCCAGAAGCTGGGCCTCACCGCGGTGAACTTCTGGAGCGCGGGCACCGTCGACAGGCTCCGGGTGAGCGCACCCGCCTCCGTCCTCGTCCGGGAGCACCGCAACGGCACGGCGACCATCGTCGTCTCGGACCCCGCGCGCCAGGCCGCCTCCCTGGACGTCGTCTGGAACCGCAGGGTGAGCAAGGTGCTCTCGAAGCCCGCCACGGTCACCGCCGCCACGACCGGCTCGTCGCTAAAGCTCACGTTCGGCGACCTCACCGGCCAGGCCGGCGCACCCCAGAAGATCACCGTCCGCCTCGGCTGACACCCGGGCCGGAGGTGCTGCCCCTGGTCGGGCGCAAGTCCGAGGCAGGGGCAGCACCTCCGGGACGGTGGCCGGCGACCCAGTCGCCGACGGGCGAGTCGGCTCCCCCGCCGACGACGTCGCCACACCGCTCGCCCGAAGGCGGCGCATCCTCCCCCACGACAGCCCGGGTGCGCACCTCTCGCAGAAGTCCCGCTCCCCCACCGGAGGAATCCATGGACCACAGCAACGCCCACAGCGTCCCCCGCGTCTCCCCCTCGGACGGCAACCGATCCCCCGCCGATCAGCAGGCGCCGTCCCGCCGACGCGGACGCCTGGCGGCCCCCACCGCGCTGGCCGCGGCGCTCTCGCTCGTACTGGCGACGCCCGCGCATGCCGCGGTCGAGTGGGACGGTGACGCGGACAACGGAGGCACCGCCGTGTTCGCCTCGGTCCTGTGCGACTCCCCGTCGTACGTGTACCAGCCGGACTGGGGCGACGGCCGCGGAAAGATCTTCGGATTCACCAAGGCGGCGGGCTCCGAGCGGTGCGAGGGACACGGCATCGCCGGCCGCACCCTCACGTCCGGCAGGACGTACTGGTTCGGCTGGGAGTCCATGACCAAGACCGGCAACGCCCAGACCGTCTTCCAGTGGAAGTCATGGGGGACCGGCGACGAACACGACCAGAACTACCCGGTGATCATGAAGGTCGAGGACAGCCGTCTGAAGATCTGGTACGTCGCCCCGGGCGAGCAGTGGATCTCCGTCGGCAGCGTCGCCTGGACCCCGGCCACCTGGAACAAGATCGAGCTGGGTATCAATGCCCAGACCTCCACGAGCGGTTCCTTCGCCCTGTACGTCAACGGCCAACTGGTCGTCGACCGCCAGAACGCGCGGACGTGGGACCTCAAGGGCAACGTCCCCCGCTGGGGCTCCTACGGCTCCACCATCTTCGACGTCGAGTCGGTCCACTGGGTCGACGGCCTGAAGATGGGCACGACGCGGGCCGACGTCGACTGAAGCGTGTACGGACGCGGGCCGTCGGGGGTCCGGAGTCCCCGCAGGGCTCGGTAGCCGGGCCCGAGATGCCGTGCGGAGGGGCGGGGGGACGCACTCCGCACGGCATCCGTTCCATCGTCACCCGCGGACGGCGGACCCCCGCCTGTCGAAAGTGGGGGTCCGACCCCTGACTTTCGACAGGCGGAAGCCGGCGCTACGCCTCGTCGGTGGACAGGCCCGAGCGGTACGCGATCCGGGCGGCCTCGACGCGGTTGGACACGCCGAGCCGGGCGAGGAGCTGGGTGACGTGCGCCTTGACCGTGCCTTCGGTCATGCCCAGTTCGGCCCCGATGTCCGCGTTGGACAGCCCCCGCCCGAGCAGCCGCAGCACATCGACCTGGCGGCCGGTCAGCGAGGCGACACGTGGGTCGTCCTCGGCGGTCGTCCGGCCCCCGTCGCGGGTGGTGAGGTCGATGACGTGGCCGGTCACCGTGGAGCCGAACGCCGCGTGGCCCTCGGCGACGCTGCGCAGGGCTCCGAGCAGATCCGACGGCGGGGTGTCCTTGACGAGGAAGCCGACCGCTCCGGCCGCGAGTGCCTGCTCGACGTACTCGTCCTGGCCGAACGTGGTGAGGATCAGGACGGCGGGCGGCGACGGCAGCTCTCTCAGCCGTCGGGTCGCGGTGATCCCGTCCATGCCGGGCATCTGCACATCCATCGCCACGATGTCGGGCAGCAGGCGGCGTGCCTGGTCGACCGCGCTGTGCCCGTCCCACGCCTCCGCGATCACGCGCAGGTCCGGCGCGGAGTCGATGATCGCCCGCAGCCCGTCGCGTACGGCCGGGTCGTCGTCCGCGACGAGGACCGTGATCATGAGCTGAGCCTCATGGCCCCATGCTCGCCCGGATCGCGGACGCAGGCGACGGGACGGACCGGACGGGTGAGGGGCGTGACCGCTCGCCGTGCCCGAGGCACCCTCGCTGACTACCGTGGCGACATGGCCGCTACGCCGCTCTCCCGCTGGCCTCCACGGCGCGTCGACGCCCTGGTCACCGCGGCGGTCGTCGCGCTCGGCATCGCCGACTCCTGGGTGAAGCCGTCCAGCGGTCTGCTGACCGGTCTGCCGACACCGGTGATCGCGGCCTGTTCGGCGGCCGTCGGCCTCAGCCTGTGGTGGCGCAGGCGATGGCCCCATCTGGTGGCCGTGTTCGTGACGGTCATGCACGTCGTGTCCTTCACCCCGGTGGCGCTGGCCGCCGCGATGTACACGGTCGGCAGCCTGGACCGGCGTCTGAAGGTGCTGTTCCTCTACGGCGTCGCCGGGTTCGTCGCCGGTCTGGCCGGGCTGCGCGGAGGGCTGCCGGACGCCGGGATCCGGGAGGCCGCGTACTCGCTGGCCGCGATCGTCGGACCGCTCGCCGTCGGGTACGCGGTCGGTGTACGGCGCGATCTGACGGCGGCCGTGCAGGCCAGGGTGGCGGTGCTGGAGCGTGAGAACCGGCTTCGGGACGAGCGGGCGCGGGCCGAGGAGAGGGCCACGATCGCCCGCGAGATGCACGATGTGGTCGGCCACCGGGTGAGCAACATGGTGCTGGCCGCCGGCGCCCTGGAGTCGGGTCCGGCCGCGGGGGTGCCGGAGGCGGCCCGTACGGCGGAACTGATCCGGTCCGACGGCCGGCAGGCGCTGGAGGAACTCCGCGAGATCCTCGGTGTGCTCGCCCCCTCCCGGGTGACGGCCGGAGAGCCGCCCGAGCCGGCGGGAGGCGTACGGGCCGCGGTGCCGTCCGGGCCGGACACGGAGGAGCTGTCCGACCTCGTGGCGCATGCCCGCGACCGCGGACAGGAGGTGGAGCTGCGGGTGAACGGCCATCCGGAGATCCTGCCGCTCCCGATGCGGCGCGCCCTGCACCGGATCGTGCGGGAGGCGCTGACCAACGCCGCGAAACACGCTCCTGGGGCCACGGTGCGGGTGGACGTCGCCTGCCGGGCCGACGGCGTCCACCTCGATGTCGCGAACACGGCCCCTACGCGGCCCAAGTCGCCCGATCTGCCCAGCGGCGGGCATGGCGTCGTGGGCCTGACCGAGCGCGTCGCCCTGCTCGGCGGGACACTGACCGCTGGGCCGCGCGACGGCGGCTTTCTGCTCTCGGCCTTCATCCCCCACAGCCGGGGAGCATCCTCACGAGGAGCATCATGAGCATCCGTGTCCTGCTCGCCGACGACAACGAGATCACCCGGCGCGGACTGCTGTGGATCATCGACGCCAGTGGTGACATCGAGGTGTGCGGCGAGGCGGCGGACGGGGAGGAAGCTCTCGTGCGGACCGAGGAGACCGGGCCGGACGTGGTGCTGCTCGACATCCGGATGCCCAAGGCCGACGGTCTGGCCGCCCTCCCCCGGCTGCTGGCGCTGCCGAGTCCGCCGAAGGTGCTGATGCTCACCACCTTCCACGACGACGAGCAGGTGCGGACGGCGCTGCGCGCCGGGGCCTCCGGGTTCCTGCTCAAGGACACCCCGCCCGACGAGCTGCTGCGCGCGATCCGCGACGTCCACGGCGGCCGGGCGGTCCTCGGCCCGCCGGTCGCCAAGCGCCTGGTGGACGGCCTCGCCCACAGCTCGCCCGCGCTCGCGCCCGGGGAACAGGACCGGCTCGACTCGCTCACCGCGCGCGAGCGCGATGTCCTCCGACTGCTCTCCCGGGGGCTCACCAACAGCGAGATCGCGACCGAACTCGGCACCACGGAGGGGACGGTCAAGGGGTACGTGAGTGCCGTCCTGGCCAAACTGGGCGCGGACAGCCGGGTCCAGGCTGCCCGTGTGGCCTACCGGGCGGGCCTGGACACCGACTGACCGGCCCGCGGCCCCCCGCGACGCCCCGGCCCCCTACTTTCGTCACCTCGGACGCCGACGATGGACACCCCGGCGGGCTCCGATGGGCCGGGACGATGGAGTGGTGGCGCGGCACCGCCCTCCTCCTCTCCCTCCTCGGCAGGGCGGCGCCGCCCCCCAGGAGCTCGTTCATCCGAACGGTTCGGACCCTCGGGTCCCGCCTCCGGAGGCGAAGCGACAGAGACGCGGGGGGCCAGGGGGCCGTACCGCCCGTCAGGGCGCACCGAGACCGGGAGTCCATCGTGAACGCACACAGCGGCATCGCCGTCCTGCCCCGCCATCCCCGCGCCGCGGCCGACGCCCGCCACGTCCTCGGCCGGATCGCGCCCGAGGGCCACGACGAGGTGGACATGGCGGCCCTGCTCCTGAGCGAGGTCGTCTCGAACGCGGTCCGGCACGCGGACGGACCGGCCATCGAGATCGCCGTCGGCTACGACCGGGGTGCCGGTGTGGTCACCGGGGCCGTCTTCGACACGAACCCGCGCATGGGTTCGGGGGCCCGGTCGAGCCGGGACGAGGCGGACACGGACGAGACGGAGCTGGAGACGGGTCGCGGGCTTGACCTGCTGGATGCGGTGGCCGGGACGTGGGGTGTGGCCACGGTGGGCGACCGGGGCAAGTGGGTCTGGTTCCAGGTCCACGCCGCCTGACTCCGGGGCCGGGTGTCCGGGTGTCCGGGTGTCCGGGTGTCCGGGTGGTGAGCGTGTCGCGGTGGCCGGGGCCGAGCTCCGCGCCCGTGGCGGGAGCTCGGCGTACGTCAGGGTCCGTCTACCAGATCGCCTCCACCCACTCGGGGTGGTCGATGAACGGGTTGCGGTTGCCCTGGTAGGTGCCGTGGATGATGTCGTTGCGGCGTTCCTCGAAGGCGCTCGGCGGGTCCTGCTCGTTCCACTGCTTCAGGACCGAGAGGCGGCCGTGGAAGCGGACACTGCCGTTGGTGGTCGACTCGTTGGGCTCCAGGTCGGCCCAGGCGTCGTCACCCTCGTAGCGGACGGCCATGTAGAGGATCATGCGGGCCACGTCGCCCTTGTCCGCGTCGCGCGGCTCGAAGGAGTTCGAGTCCGTGTAGCTGCCGGGCGCGCCGCTCACCGCGCTGCCGCCGTTGTCGAAGTCCTTGTTGCCACGGATGCTGTTGACCTGTACGTCCGCGGGGCGCAGGTGGTGCAGGTCGGTGCCGGGGCCGGCCGAGGTGCCGAAGCTGCCGTGCGACTGGGCCCACACGTGCTCACGGTTCCAGTCGCCCACGTCGCCACCGTTGAGGGACTTGCTGCGCGAGGTGCCGCTGTACAGCAGGATCACGTTGCCGCTGTTGTTCGGGTCCTGGTCGGTGACCTTCAGAGCGTTCCAGACCGCGTCGTACGAGATCTTGTTCTGGCTGCTGATGATCGTGTGCAGCGAGGACTTCAGGCTCGTTCCTGTCTTGCCGACCGCGTTCTTGTAGTAGGTGCTGTCGTACGCGGTGGTCGTGGCGCTCGCGGGGGTCGCGGCGACTGTCGGAAGGGTGAGGCCGAGCATGACGGCGCCCACGGCTGACGCCAGGACCTTCCATCTGCCTATCTGTGCAACGGACATGGTGGGGGATGCCCTTTCCTGGGGACGGCCGCGCAGACCGCGCGGTGCGGCTCAACGGCACTGCGATCTACGCGTGTTGACTTCTGGCCACCGGGAGCGTGGCATGGCGGCGGGGTCGGCCGTGTAACTGGGAGAAGGCTTTTCCGTGACGTTCTCGCATACGGCGCAACCGCGGCCCGCGGGACGGTGAACTCCTCCGGAGGTGAAGAAACTTCGACCGGAGGCGAATCCTTTCCGGACCTCCCCGCCTCCTATCTGCGAACCGGCCGAACGGGCCGACAGAACCGGGAGGAAATACCCATGATGGTCACCGGCATCGTAGTGATCGGAGCCCTGCTCGTGGGCGCGTGCAGCTGGCACCTGACGCGGCGCTACCGGAGCCGGAGGTGACCAGGTCTGCGATCGGGGCACCCTCCGATATGACTAGCTCATGAACCAACGCTTCCGCTGGCCGGACGAGCGGCTGATCAAGGCCGCTCAGAACGGTGACGTCACATCGCTCACCACGGTCGTCATGGAATCGCAGCCCCATGTGCGCAAGTTCGCCAGATCGCTGTGCGCCTCGCCGCAGGACGCGGAGGACGCGGCGCAGGAGGCGCTGATCATTCTCTATCGGAAGATCGGCACCTTGCGGGCCACTGGCGCGCTTGCCTCATGGATGTTCCGGATCGTGCGCAACGAGTGCCTCCGTCACGTACGGCTCCTCACCTCGCGGAACGACGAGGCGTCGGCCGAACCGGAGGCGTCCGCGGGGCCGTCCGCCGAGGACGCGGTGCTGCGCAGGCTCGAGGCGGAGCGGATCGCGGCCGCGGTCGGCTCCCTTCCCTTCGACCAGCGGCAGGTTCTGATCATGCGGGACGTTCAGGGCCTGCCCGGCAGGACCGTCGCCCATGCGCTCGGTCTGAGCAACGCCGCGATGAAGTCGCGGCTGCACAGAGCACGCGCGGCCCTGCGTCACGCACTGGCCGCGACCGACCACGCACCCGGTCGAGCCGCCGACCGGCCAACCGAAGGAGACTCACCACCGTGAACATCGTGAAGTCCGCGCAGGGAGTGAAGGCGCCGGCCACCGCACCGTCCGAAGCGTCCGAGGCCTTCGAGGCGCCCGAGAGGAACTTCGCCAGCAAGTCCGTCCCGCGCCACCTGGCGCGCGGCGCGATCGGCTTCGGGCTGATCATCGGCTCGATCGCGCTGGTGCCCGTCGCCGGCCCGGCCACCCTCCTGGCGGCCCCGCTGGCCCTGATCGCCTTCCGCGGGTGCCCCACCTGCTGGATGGTCGGCCTGGCACAGACCATCTCCCGCGGACGTCTGGAGCGCCAGTGTGTGGACGGCGTCTGCACCCTCACCAAAGCGACGGCCATGGACGAGCCGGCACTCCACGGCAAGGTCCCGGCCGCTTCCCGGTGACCGGACCCGCGGCGCCCCGCGGGCCGAAGG
>NZ_JBHJTL010000085.1:0-33160 GCF_042264065.1 Streptomyces sp. NPDC056222
CAGCCCGGGCACCCGCACCCCGCGGCAGACCCGGCGTGGGCCTGCGGTGGTTCAGTGCCGGTCGAGCGACTGCGGTCCGTGTGCCCGCGGAGCGGGCGGTTCGCCGTACCGGATCACATCAAGGCCTGGACGGACCGAGGCCCGTCTTCGCGCCCGCCCCGCACAGCGGTACGACGGTCAGGCCCGGGCGCGGGGCCGTCGCGCGTACCGCCGCCCAGCAGGCGACGCCCGTCGACTCCACGAAGAGGCCGCGGCGCGCCAGGTCCAGCTGGGCCGCGTGGATCTGGTCCTCCGTCACGGTGAGGAACGTCCCGCCCGTCTCGCGGACGGCCCGCAGGATCTGCCGGGCGCGCGGTGGGTTCGGGATCGCGATTCCTTCGGCGAGCGTGGGGCGCACGGGCGCCGGCTCCGTCAGCTCGTCCGCCCCCGCGTGGAACGCCGCGGCCAGCGGGGACACCGCCTCGGCCTGTACGGCGACCAGGGTCGGTCGGGCGTCGACGAGCCCGTGACGGTACAGCTCCTCGACGGCCAGCGCGGCGCCCAGGAGGAGGGTGCCGTTGCCGACCGGGACCACGATCGTGTCCGGGAGGACGCCGCCGAGCTCCTCCCAGAGCTCGTACACGTACGTCTTGGTGCCGTGCAGGAAGTGCGGGTTGTAGACGTGCGAGGCGTAGAACGTGCCGGGCTCGTCGGCGGCCTCGCGTGCCGCCCGCGCCGTGGCCTCCCGGTCGCCGGGGACGACGGTCAGCCGCGCGCCGTGCGCCCGGATCTGCTCGAGCTTCTTGGGGGACGTGCCGTCCGGTACGTAGACCACACAGTCGAGGCCGGCCCGCGCGCAGTACGCGGCGATCGCCGTGCCCGCGTTGCCGCTGCTGTCGGCGAGGACGCGGCGCACGCCGCCGCCCTGCGCGAGGCGCCGGGCGAGCTCGGCGAGCATGACCGCGCCCCGGTCCTTGAAGGACAACGTCGGCATGAGGAAGTCGAGTTTGGCCGAAACCGAATCGGTGAGCGGGACCAGGGGTGTGCGGCCCTCGCCGAGGGTCACGTGGGGGATCTCGGTCGCCAACGGCAGCGCCTCTTCGTAACGCCACAATGAATTCACGCGTGACGCCAGGGACTTGAGTGAAACCGGCGCACTGGCGAACTCCAGGTCCCAGGGGCCTCGGCACTGCGGACAACACCAGGTGAGGGCATCGGCGGGGGCCTGGACGCGGCATCGGGGGCAGAGATAGGAGGTCATGGTCAGCAGCATGGCAGCGGTGTGTCGCGGGTGTGTCGGGGCGCTCGCAGGCCTTGTGGGATTCCTATGGATCCGTCAATCTTTCGCTCGGCAGCCGGACATTCGAAACGGCGTGGACGTCCCGCGTCGATTTGACATGTCCCTGCCGTACCCCCACAGCAACGCACCACCAATGAGGAGGATCCCTCACATGTCCGTGATGCGTGACTCGCGGCGCAGACTCGCCGCCGCCAGCGCCATAGCCGTCGCCGCCCTGGCTCTCGGCACCGCCTCCACCCTCCCGGCCACCGCGGCCGAGGCCGCCGCCGAAGGCGTGATCCTCAACGCCGGCGCCCCCGGGACGATCGAGGGCAGCTACATCGTCACCCTCGACGAGTCCGCCCAGGCGGAGACCTCGAAGGGCCGGGCGATCGCGGCCAAGCACGGCGCGACGATCAAGAAGACGTACACCTCGGCGCTGAACGGCTACAACGTCGAACTCACGGAGGCGCAGGCGAAGAAGCTCGCCGCCGACCCCGCGGTCGAGTCCGTCGTGCAGAACCGCGTCTTCAAGGTCTCCGGAACCCAGCCCAACCCGCCCTCCTGGGGCCTGGACCGCGTCGACCAGCGGGCCCTGCCGCTGAACCAGAGCTACACCTACCCGGACAGCGCGGGCCAGGGCGTGACGGCGTACATCATCGACACCGGCGTACGCATCTCGCACAGCGACTTCGGCGGCCGGGCCTTCAACGGCTACGACGCCATCGACAACGACAACGTCGCCCAGGACGGCCACGGTCACGGCACGCACGTCGCGGGCACCGTCGCGGGATCCTCCTACGGTGTCGCCAAGAAGGCCAAGATCGTCGGCGTCCGCGTGCTCAACAACCAGGGCTCCGGCACGACCGCGCAGGTCGTCGCCGGCATCGACTGGGTCACGCAGAACGCCGTGAAGCCGGCCGTCGCCAACATGAGCCTGGGCGGCGGGGTCGACACCGCCCTCGACCAGGCCGTGCGCAACTCGATCGCGTCCGGCGTCACCTACGCCGTCGCCGCGGGCAACGACAACTCCAACGCCTCCAACTACTCGCCGGCGCGCGTCGGAGAGGCGATCACGGTCGGCTCCACGACCAACACCGACGCCCGCTCCAGCTTCTCCAACTACGGCAGCGTGCTGGACATCTTCGCCCCGGGCTCGTCGATCACCTCGGCCTGGAACACGAACGACACCGCCACCAACACCATCTCCGGTACGTCGATGGCCACCCCGCACGTCGCCGGCGCGGCCGCCGTCTACCTCGCGGACAACCCGTCGGCCACCCCGGCCCAGGTCTCGACGGCACTGACCAACGCCGCCACGCCGAACGTCGTCGGCAGCCCCGGCACCGGCTCGCCGAACCGTCTCCTCTTCGTGGGTGGCGGCGGCACGACCCCGCCGCCCGGCAAGAAGTTCGAGAACACCGCGGACTTCGCCATCGCCGACAACACGACCGTCGAGTCCCCGGTCACCGTCAGCGGCGTCACGGGCAACGCGCCCTCCTCCCTCCAGGTGCCTGTGAACATCGTTCACACCTACATCGGTGACCTGCAGGTCCAGCTGATCGCACCCGACGGCACGGCGTACACGCTGAAGGGCTACGGCACCGGCGGCAGCTCCGACAACATCAACACCACGTACACGGTGAACGCCTCCTCCGAGGTCGCCAACGGCACGTGGAAGCTCCGGGTCAGCGACAACGCGCGCTACGACACCGGAAAGATCGACTCCTGGGCGCTGCAGTTCTGAACGGGAGCGCATCCGCACAGTAGGACGTGAGCAGTGAGGGGCGGTCGCCGACGGCGGCCGCCCCTTCGTCATGCCTCGTCGAGAAGCCGGTACATCGTCTCCGGCGGAAGCGCCGGGTTGGCGGCCGCGTCCTTCATCAATTCCTCGTCTTCAAGGAGTTGATGAAGCCGTGTAGCCGGAAGAGCCGGGTTCCGGGCCGCCGCCGAACGGATCCGCGGATCCTCGTCCCGAGTGAGCGCATCGGCGACGGCCGGGTCCAGCTCCGGGTCGTATGTGGCCAGCAGGCGTACGGCGGGGTCCTCGGCGGACGCGAATCGGGGGCCGAGGCCGACGGTCGGGAACTGCGGCAGCTCGAGCAGCCGGTCGCGGTACTGCCCCGTGTACTCCAGGTAGCAGCGCAGCAGGAGCTCGGGCGGCGCGCCGGGGTGGAACTGCGCCAGGAGGACCCGTACGCCCAGATCGTCGTCGGCCGCGAGGAGGGCGACGAGATCGGCGGGGAGGTCCGGGTTGTGGGCGACGCGGCGGCGCAGCAGGGGATGGGCGGACCGGGCGTGGGAGAGCGGCGCGCGGTACGGGTCCTCGTGCAGCCAGAGGTCTCTGAGCGGGGGGACGACATAGTCGACGGCCGCGCGCTCGTCCTCGGTCAGCTCCGGGCGCAGGGAGACGGCGGTACGGACCTCGGGGTCGGTGTCGCGCGCGAGGAGGTCCACCAGGTCGCGGGGGAGGTCCTCCCGTCCGGCGACCTCGAGCCGGACCTTGGGGTTGCCGACCCGGGCGACGTGGGCGACGACGTCCGGGGGAGTGCTGTAGTTGTGCGCGAGGCACCACAGGTCGTCGCCCTCGCGTTCGAGCAGCAGCTCGTCGACGACCGCCCGCGAGAGGCGGCAGTTCACGAGGATGTGGCCGTGGGCGTGCGAACGGGTCCCGGGGAGCGCGCGCAACTGCCGCTCCATCTCCGTCGCGTCGTCCTCCTCCAGTTGCCTCGCGGCGGACGCGCGGATGTCCGGGTCGGGATCGTCGAGGAGGGCCGTCCGCTGCTCCTCGGGGAGCCACCGCCACATGCTGGTGCTGTACCGGCGGAGTGTCGGCGAGGGGTGGGTGGCGTAATCGATGCGGATGCGGCGCGGTGCCTGGCGCGAGACGATCAGCTCACCCAGCTCGTGGCCGTCGTACGTCGTGTACATCCGGTCGATCACATGGTCCGGCAGGTGCCGCGGCCACGCGCCTTCGCCCGGGCCGCCCGCAAGGCACGACCGTACGAGCCAGAACTCGTCGTCCACGACCCGGCCGCGCAGTTCCCCGGAGACGTACGGGTTGCGTGCCAGCCCTCCGCGTGTGCGGGGGTTCGGGTGGACGAGGATCGCCGCCACGACCTCCTCGGGGATCTCACGTCGGCTGCGGCACAAGGACGAATGGACCGGCCCGTCCCCCGAGTCGAGGAGCCGCAGGAGTACGTCCACGGGTGCGGCAGGGTTGACGGCCAGCCCCTGGAGGATCGCGCTCACGCCTCGTCCTCCTCGAACTCCTCGTACTCCTCGTACTCCTCGAAGACGTGGTCCACCGGCTCGGCGACCCAGCCCGCCGTCAGGATCAGCCGCGAGGTGCGGTGGACGGTGAGGAAGCCGAAGGGGCGGTCGAAGTCGACGTCGATGCGCCGGACCACGTACGGCGGGGGAGCCGCGGCCCCGCCCGCGCATGCACCCATCGCCGAGACCGAAGCCGCCTCGAAGCCCTCCGCGTCGAAACGGGCCATGGCCGACTGGCGGGCGTCGGCGATCGCGAGCGGGAAGTCGCTGATACCCGGGAAGTGACCTCGGCGGCGGTCCGTCGCCGAGGTGAGGCCGAACAGCTCGGGGGACTTCAGGAGGTCGTGGTCGGAGGTGAGGGAGAACGGGGACGTCGTGACGGCCAGCGTCGGCGCGCGGTCGTAGCTGCGCGCGTTGCGGACGTTCAGGCCGGGTCCCTGCTCTCCGAGGGGGAGCAGGTTGCCCGGCACGGCCTTGGAGGCGCCCGACAGGACCTCGATCCCGGCCTTCAGAACCGCACCCGGCTCCGTCTCCTCCTCTCCGAGGAGGAGGTGGACATCGATGCCGGTGTCACCGAGCACCTTGAGGACCGTCAGCGGACCGGAGGCCGTCTGCGCCACCCCGACCCGGTCGAGGAGCGAGGTCCACCGCCGCAGGCCGTTCAGACACCGCCCGGCCCAGGGGCCGGACTCGGGTGCCAGTTCGCAGTCGTCGAAGGGCCGGAGCCATCGTGTCCGTACGGCCTGGGCGGCGGCGAGGACCAGCTGCGTCCCCTTGTCCACGGTGAGCGGCATGGCCGGGATCAGCCCGCCCGTGCGCTCCTTCGCCCAGGCGTCCAGCGCCGCACGGTCCGCGCTGACGTCACCGGTGAAGCGGCCGAGCGTGGCTTCCGGAAGGCCCCTCACCCACCGCTCGCGCAGCTCCAGTTCGGGCCGTGTCCAGAGCCCGATGGCCGCCGCCGACCCGCGCATCGCACCCAGGGCGCCGAGCAGCCCCCGTGCGGCGTCCGCCGCGTTGTCGGCGCGGATGCCGAGGGCCTCCTCCAGCTCCTCGCGCGCCGCGCCGTCGGCGCCGTCCGCCAGGAGGGCCAGCAGCGGCCAGACACCAGCCGCGGACAGGACACCGCCCTCGGTGCCGAGCGTGCCCGCCCACCGTGACGTGAGCCGGTTGACCGCTCGTACCGTCTCCGCCCGTATTGCCGTGGATGCCATGTGCATACCGCCCCCGTCCTCGGACCACGTACGATGCGCGCGCCCGTTCGCATGTTTGTGCCAGCTGGTTCCGGCCGTTCCCGCGGTTCCAGCTGTCCCGCACCCCGCCCCAACAGGAGAACCGTAGTCGTGGAGCCCTCCCAGCCGCCCCAGGATTCTCAGCCGCCCCGGCGGGAGTGGCCCGCACCCGAGCCGTCGAACCCGATGGGGCCTCCGCCGCCTGCGCCGGGTGTGCCCCAGGCCGGATCGCCGTACGCCGGCCCCGGCCCCTACGGCCCCTACGGCCCCTACGGCCCGTACGCGCCCTACGGCCCCGGTGCGGTGCCCGGCCCCGGTCCCGGCCCGTACGGAGCGCCGCCGCGCACCACCAACGGCCTGGCCGTCGCCTCCCTCGTCTCCGGCATCGTCTGCTGCGTCCCGCCCCTCGGTCTGATCTTCGGCCTGATCGCCCTTCCACAGATCAAGAAGAAGAACCAGACCGGCAAGGGCCTCGCGATCGCCGGCGTCGTCCTTTCCTCCCTCAGCTGTCTCCTGATGCTCCTCGGCCTGGTCACGGGCGGCTTCGGCGAGGCGTGGAAGGGCTTCAAGGAGGGCATGGACGAGGCGGCGAGGTCGAAGTCCGCGTTCTCGCTGCGCAAGGGCGAGTGCTTCGAGGTCGACGGCAAGCTGGAGTCGTACACGACGGACGTCGAGATCGTCGACTGCGCGAAGCCGCACGACGGCGAGGTCGTCGGCGGGTACAGGATCACCGGGTTCGACGAGTGGCCGGGCGAGGACCCGCTCGACAAGCTCGCGGAGAAGCGCTGCGCGGAGATCAGCAGCGCGTACTCCATGGACAACTGGGCGATCCCGGGGCACGTCTGGGACTACTACTACATCCCGAGCCGGCAGAGCTGGCGCACCGGCGACCGCGCCGTGACGTGCACGCTCGCCGTCGACGACGGCAAGCCGCTCAAGGGCTCCCTGCGTGCGGACGAGACCACCCTGGACCCCGACCAGCTGCACTACCTGCGGAACCTCAACCCCGTCGAGAACGCCGTCTTCGAGGAGCCGGAAAAGGACGCCGACGACGACTTCGCGGCCAACAAGGCGTGGGCGGCGCGGGTCCACACGTCGATCGTGGACGCGCGCCGGGGGCTCGGGAACCACCCCTGGTCCGGTACGGCCGTGAAGCCGGTCGCCGACCTCGGCAAGGAGCTCGACGCGGCCGCGAAGCAGTGGGACAAGCTGGCCAGGTCCGCGGACGCGGACGCCTACTGGGAGACGTACGACGTGGCCTTCGAGGCCCTGCCCGAGGACATCGGCGCGGACGCGCGGGCGGCCCTGGGGCTCGCCGTTCGCGCGGGGAACAGCGGGTCCGCCTGACCCTTCGACGCGGCGGGCGTACGTCGGCGGGGGAGGGCGGGCGGAAGCCGGTGGGACCGGGCGGCCGTAGGTCGGTGGGGCCGGGTGGGCGGAAGCCGGTGGAGGCGGGCGTGCGCCGACGGGACCGGGTGGGCGTACGTCGGTGGGGCCGGGCCTCCTTCGGGAGACCCGGCCCCACCGTTGTGCGGGCCGGGGCGGCGTGCCGGGGGCGGCGGCCCGTGACCTGCCGTCGCTCCCCGGCACACCGCCGGTGGCGGGCGGACCCGCGGTCCGTGGGCGTGCGGTCCCCCGCCCGAGCCGGCGGCCTACCGGCGGCCGAGAACCCCGTCGACCGCCGTGATCAGCTCGCCGTCGGGGGTGTCCCCGTCCAGCGACCAGAACATCGCGCCGCCGAGCCCCTTGGCCCGTACGTAGGCCGACTTGGTGCGCAGCACCTGCGGGTCGTCGTACGTCCACAGGGTCGTCCCGTCGAACAGCCAGGCGTGGCCGTTCCTCCAGTCGCGGTGGACGGTGTACGAGCCCGAGTCCGCGAGCTTCTTGAGTGCCTTGTAGTCCTCGTAGCCGTTCGCCCAGGTGGCCGGCGCGGGGCCGGTCGCCGGTCGGCCGAGGCCGTTGCCGCCGCCCGTGACGCCCGTCCAGCCCTGCCCGTAGAACGGCATCCCCACCACGAGCTTGCGGGCGGGCGCGCCGCGTCGCAGCCAGTCGTTCACGGTCTGGTCGACGCTGAAGTCGTTCTTCGCGAAGAGCGCGGACTGCTGGGCGGTGGTGGACTCCCAGGAGCCGTGGAAGTCGTACCCCTGGAGATTGACGAAGTCGAGGTCGCGCATGATCTTGCGGACCTCGAAGCCCGCGTCGATCTTGGCGGGGGCGGTGGGGACGAACGCGGTCAGCTCGTAGTGCTTGCGCTTGCCGTGGCTCTTCTGCGCTTTCGCGTACGCGTCGAGCTGGGTGCGGAACTCCCGTACGAGCGCGGTGAAGTTCTGCTTGTCCTCCGGACGGAAGACGGTGTCGACGTCGCCGGCCGAGCCGGGCCACTCCCAGTCGAGGTCGATGCCGTCGAAGAGACCCGCAGCGGCTCCCGCGCCGCCACGGGTGCCATCGGTGGGCAGGTTGCCCTTGATGTACAGATCGATGCAGGAGGAGACGAACGCCTTGCGCGAGGCGGGGGTGCGGGCCGCGTCGGAGAAGTGGGTGGACCAGCTCCAACCGCCCAGCGAGATCATGACTTTGAGGCCGGGGTGCTTGGCCTTGAGCTCGCGGAGCTGGTTGAAGTTGCCGGCGAGAGGCTGGTCGGCGGTGTCGGCGACGCCGTCCACCGAGCCCGCCGCGTCGAGCGGGCGGACGTAGTCGGCCCAGGCGTCGGCCTCGCCGGGGATGTTGCCGGTGAAGCACTTGCCGTCGGAACTCACGTTGCCGAAGGCGTAGTTGATGTGGCTGAGCTTGGCCGCGGTGCCGCTGGTATCCAGGTCCTTGACCTGGAAGTTCCGTCCGTAGACGCCCCATTGGGTGAAGTAGCCGACGCGCTTGTAGGAGGGTCGGCTGTCGCCGTGCGAGGCGGAATCGGTGCGTGACGCGGGCTCGGCGCCGGCGGAGGGCGCGAGGGTGGCCACGAGACCGAGGGAGAGGGCGGCGATCGTCAGCCGGGAAAGGGTTCTACGACGCATGAGGCTCGTTTCCTGTGCGTGTGCCGGAAGGGAGCTGTGCTCACAGGAAAGTATTGGTCTGGACCATTGAGGTCAAGGGTTCGGTGGAGATCGACTGCTATACCTGCGGTAAGCGCAGGCGTAAAGGCAAGTCATCACTTCGGGTGAAACTCTGGCCCATGGTTGCGGGTGGACACCGAGGGTTGTCACTCTGTAGCTGTCCGTCAACCTGAGGGGAGCGTCCAGTGACGTTCGGTGAGCAGCCCGCCTATCTGCGTGTGGCGAGCGATCTCCGGGAGAAGATCGCCAACGGCTCGCTGCCGCCGCACACCCGACTCCCCTCGCAGGCGCGTATCCGCGAGGAGTACGGGGTCTCGGACACCGTGGCGCTGGAGGCCCGCAAGGTGCTCATGGCCGAGGGGCTCGTCGAGGGCCGCTCGGGCTCGGGGACGTATGTGCGGGAGCGGCCGGTGCCGCGCCGGATCGCCCGCTCCGGGTACCGGCCGCCGTCCGGCGCCAACCCCTTCCGGCAGGAGCAGGCGGCCGACGGCGCGCGGGGGACCTGGGAATCAAGCAGCGAGCAGGAGCAGGCGAACGCTGTCGTGGCCGCGCGGCTGGGCATCGAGCCGGGGGAGCGGGTGATGCGCACCCGGTACGTGTACCGGGACGCGGGTGAGCCGATGATGCTCTCCACCTCCTGGGAGCCGCTCGTGGTCACCGGCCGGACGCCCGTGATGCTCCCCGAGGAGGGGCCGTTGGGCGGCTGCGGGGTCGTCGAGCGGATGGCGGCGATCGATGTGGTCGTCGACAACGTGGTGGAGGAGGTCGGTGCGCGCCCGGGCCTCGCGGAGGAGCTCCTGGCGCTGGGCGGTGTGCCGGGCCATGTGGTCATGGTGGTCGAGCGGACCTACTACGCCTCGGGGCGGGCGGTGGAGACGGCCGACGTCGTCGTCCCGGCCGACCGCTTCCGGATCGCCTACCACCTGCCGGTGCGCTGACCCGGTCGCGCGTAAGGATCCCGCGGCGGCAGGCGCCGTCCTGATGCCCGCCCTGACCGTCATGCCCGCCCTGACCGTCCCGACCGTCCCTCACGTCTCCTCCGGGGCCTGATCTTCGGCCTCCCTTCGTCAATTCCCGGCCGGATCCGTACCTCTTTGTGAAAACCCGTATCCGCTGTGTAAAGGTCAGGCGTAAGGTCGGGCATATGCGGATTGCCATTTCAGGGAGATCCTTAGAGACGACCGGACCGGCGGAGGGAGAAGCCCGATGACCGACAGTGGCCCTGTCCTGGTCTGGCTGGTCATACGGCAGGACGACAACGGGAACCGCTATCGCGTCGGGCGATACGCAACGCAGGACGAAGCCCAGAAGGTCGCCGACAGTCTCGACGACCGTGGACACAAGCAGCTCTACTGGGTCGAACGCATCGGCCAGCCCGCGGTCTGACCTCCGCGGGATACGCTCCGGACCATGACAGATCGCCGTGCCGACCACGTGGCCGACCACGTGGTCGTGGTTGCCGGAGCCGTGTACGACAGGGGGCGCCTGCTGGCCGCGCGTCGCAGCGCCCCCGCCGAGCTCGCAGGTCGCTGGGAGCTTCCCGGCGGCAAGCTGGAGCCCGGGGAGAGCGCCGAAGAAGCCCTGGTCCGCGAATTGCGCGAGGAGCTCGGCGTCGAGACCGAGCCCGGTGAGCGCATCCCCGGCGAGTGGCCGCTGAAGCCCGGTTACGTCCTCCAGGTGTGGACCGCCCGGCTGCTCTCCGGAGAACCGCGCCCGCTCGAGGACCACGACGAGCTGCGCTGGCTGGCCCGCCACGAGCTGGACTCCGTCGACTGGCTCGACCAGGACCGGCCCGCCGTCGCCGAGGCCGGACGGCGACTGCCGGTCGCCCCGGCCGGCGGAGTGCGCGGCTGAGGCTCTACGCCGTTCGTACCACCATGCACCGGGCGGCCCCATCCTGCGATATCCCGCCCTGAATATCGGGTATGTGCCGATTAACCCCCCGAAATAGGACGTGGGCCTCCCTTCTGGTGATGGGCTGGGGAAGTGATCGGGCGTGATCGACACCGAAGGCGACTGTGCCGAGTGGTACTTCCCGGCGGAGGCCAATGCCGTGCGCACCGCGCGCCACGCCGTGCGCGACACGCTCCGGGCCTGGAAGATCGACCCCGCGGTGGGTGACGTCACCGTTCTGCTGGTGAGCGAGCTGGTGACCAATTCCCTGCGCTACGCCTCCGGCCCCATCGGTGTCCGCCTCGTGCACGTCCCTTCGGACGGCGGCGACCCCGCTCACCGTCCCGCCCTTCTCGTGGAAGTCTCCGATCCCCTTCCGGATCCGCCCACCGAACGCCCCGCCGGCCCCGACGACGAGGGCGGCCGCGGGCTGCAGCTCGTGGCTTGTTCTGCTCGGCGCTGGGGCACCCGCAAGGGCAGGACGGGCAAGACAGTGTGGTTCGAGCTGGCCCTGCCGGGTTAGAAGACGGGGAGGGACAACGATCACCAGGGCTCGGCCGGAAATGAACGAGACCACCCTGTGATCGTGAACGTCGTGCCGTCGGGGGCCGTAGTGCTGAATACTGCGGGCATGGCCGGTCCGGTGCGGTGAGCTGGAGGGGACGGTCGCGTGAGCGAGATACCTGAGACGGCGAGCGGCGTCGTGTGGCAGAGCAGCCCGCCCGGCTCGATCTATGACTACATCCGGGTCGCCTCCTTCTCGATAGGGCCCGACGGGCTCGTCGACCAGTGGAGCCGCCGGGCCGTCGAGCTCTTCGGCGTGCCCGCCGAAGAGGCGATGGGCAGGGACCCGGTCGAGGCCTTCATGCCGCCCGACCTGCGGGAGCGTGGGCGGCGCCGGGTCGCGGAGATCCTCGACGGCAAGGAGTGGACGGGCCTCGTCCCGTTCCGCATACCGGGGCAGAACCGCCGTGACGGAATCGCCGAGATGTACGTCATGCCGAGCGAGACGCCGACCGGTCAGCGGGCCGCGCTGTGCATCGTCGTCGATGTGCGGGCGCTGCGGGGCATCGAGACCGACCTCGCCGCTTCGCAGGCCATTTTCGGCCAATCGCCCTTCGGCTTTCTCCTCTTCGGTACCGACCTCACCGTGAAGCGTGCCAACCAGCGCTTCGCGGCAGTCTTCGGCGGCTCGGCCGACGACCACCGGGGCCGTACCGTCCACGACTACCTCTCGCGTCCCGAGGCCGAGCGGATGACCGCCGCGCTCCTGCGGGTCCTGGAGACCGGTGAGGCCGTCACCGAGCTCCAGATCGTCGGAGCGCCCCCGGGCTCCACCGACCGGCGCCACTGGTCGATCAACCTCTACCGCGTGCACGGCGGTTCCGGGCGGCCCGTCGGCGTCGCCGGTCTCGGCATCGACGTGACCCGCCGCCACAACGCCGCCCGCGAGGCGGCGAGCGCCCGCCGCAATCTCGCCCTGCTCAACGAGGCCGGCGCCCGCATCGGCAACTCCCTCGACCTGGAGGCCACCGCCCGCGAGCTGCTCGACGTCGCCGTCCCCGGCTTCTGCGACCTCGCCTCCGTCGACCTCTACCAGGGGCTGCTGACCGGAGACGAGGCGCCGCCCGGACGATGGGGCAGCTCCCACGACGTGGGCTACGGGGCGGGCAGCGCCGAACTGCGCCGCGTCGCCTTCGCCAGCGCCGTCGCCGACACCCCGCTCAGGACCTCTGCGGCAACCGGCGCCGGGGCGGACGAAGGCTGTTGCGGCACGGGCTCCGTCGAGGTCGGCTCCGTCCACCACTACCCGTTCAACTCGCCCTGCGCCGGAGCGCTGCGCACCGGACGGGTGAGAACGGTGCCGGGGGGCGACGGCAGCCTCGTCCACTCGACTCTCGTGGTCCCGATGGTCGCCCACGACACCGTCGTCGGCCTCGTGCAGTTCTCCCGCGCCAAGGGCAGCGAGCCCTTCGGCGAACGGGACCGGGCCCTCGCCGTCGAGTTGGCCGCCCGCGCCGCGGTCTGCATCGACAACGCCCGCCTCTACCGCCGCGAGCATGAGCGGGCCCTGATCCTCCAGCGCAGCCTTCTCCCGCCCGGCGACCCCGAGGCCGCCGGACTGGACATCGCCTGCCGCTACCTCCCCGGCACCACGGCCACCGAGGTCGGTGGCGACTGGTTCGACGTGATCGAACTCCCCGGCCACCGCACCGCCCTGGTCATCGGCGACGTCATGGGCCGCGGCCTGCGCGCCGCCGTCGCCATGGGCGAACTGCGCACCGCCGTCCGCACCCTGGCCCAGCTCGACCTCGAACCCGCCGAGGTCCTCTCCCACCTCGACGAGATCGCCCGTGGCCTGGGCGCCCCCGCCGGGGCCCAGCAGAGCGCCCGCGCCCACAAGGCCCGCGGGCCCGAACTCTCCGAGGTCTACCTCGCCACCTGCGTCTACGCCGTCTACGACCCGGTCACCCGCCGCTGCACCTTCGCCAACGCCGGCCACCTGCCGCCGGTCCTCGTCGAACCCGGCGAGAAGGCCATGCTGCTCGACGTGCCCCCGGGCATGCCGCTCGGCGTCGGCGGCGAACCCTTCGAGGAGGTCGAGGTCGAACTGCCCGAGGGTTCGCTGCTCGCCCTCTACACCGACGGGCTCGTCGAGTCCCGCGACCATCCCCTCGACGAGGGCCTGAGCGCGTTCCGCAACGCACTCACCGACGCGGCGCGCCCCCTCGAGGACGTCTGCGACCGGGTCCTGACCACCCTCGACACCGGGCACGGCGAGGACGACATCGCCCTCCTCATGGCCCGTATCCAGGGACTGCCGTGCGACGCGGTGGGGGACTGGCGGCTGCCCAGAGAACCCCGCTCGGTCGGCCGGGCCCGCGAGCTGGCCCGGGCTCAGCTCACCGCGTGGGACCTCGAACCGCTGGTGGACACCGTCGAACTGCTCGTCAGCGAGCTGGTCACCAACGCACTGCGCTACGGCGAGGGCGAGATCCGGCTGCGGCTGCTGCGCGACCGCACCCTGGTCTGCGAGGTCTGGGACGCGGGCCTGGTCCAGCCGAGGCGTCGCCGGGCCAAGGACACCGACGAGGGCGGGCGCGGACTGCAGCTGGTCGGGCTCCTCAGCGCGGCCTGGGGCTCGCGCCGCACTCCGCGCGGCAAGACGGTCTGGTTCGAACTGCCCCTGCCGGACGGCGGCGACGCCGCGGAGCCGACCGTGGAGCAGCTGCTGAGCATGTTCTGACCAGCGCCGGACCGCTCCGAGGGCCTGGCCGAGCACCACCCCGCACCCGGGCCCGCGGGCGGGCGCTACCCCTTGAGCGCGGCGAGCCGGGCCTCGATCTCCGCGCTGTCGCCGAGGGCGTCCAGCTGCTCGAACTGGGCGTCCAGCGAGGAGGCCGCCAGCTCCTGCTTGCCCATCGCCTTCGCCTCCTCGCGCCGCACCTTGTCCTCGAACCGGCTCAGCTCGCTCGTCGGGTCCAGGACGTCGATGCTCTTCACCGCGTCCATCATCCGGTTCTGCGCCTGCGCGGACTTGGCCCGCGCCACCAGCTCGTCCCGCTTCGCCCGGAGTTCGTTCAGCTTGGTCTTCATCTGGTCCAGGCCGGACTTGAGCTTGTCCACCACCTCGGTCTGCGAGGCGATCGTCGGCTCGGCCGTCCTTGCCTCCTTCTCCGACTGCAGCTGGCGTCCCAACGCGACCTTCGCCAGGTTGTCGAACCTGTCCGCCTCCGCCGACTGTCCGCCGGCCCGCAGCTCGTCCCCCTTCCTGCTCGCGGCCAGGGCCTTCTCGCCCCACTCCTTCGCCGCGCCGACGTCCTCCTGGTGGTCCTGCTCCATCAGCCGCAGATTCCCGATCGTCGCCGCCACCGCCTCCTCCGCCTCCGCGATGTTGCTCGTGTAGTCGCGGATCAGCTGGTCCAGCATCTTCTGCGGGTCCTCGGCCTGGTCCAGAAGGGCGTTGATGTTGGCCTTCGCCAGCTGGGCGACACGGCCGAGGATCGTCTGCTTCGACATGGTTGACCTCCTTGAACGTGATGAGCGAGACATGGTCAGAAACGGCCGCCGCCGCCCAGCCGGCCGCGTGTGCCGCCTCCGCCGAAGCTGCCGGGCCCGCCGCCGAAACCTCCACCCCCGAAGCCACCACCGAAACCCCCTCCGCCTCTGGCGGAACCTCCGCCGAACAATCCGCCGAGGATGATGCCGCCGAGCACCGCACCGCCGAGCCCGCCGCCGCCACCTCCCACCCCTGTTACACCGCCCAGGCCGTTCGGGTTCCCATACGTGCGGACGTCCTGCTCGGCGAGGTCCTGCGCCCGGCGTGCCAGCGCGTCCGCCCGCTGGGCCTCGGCGAGCGCGGCCTGCGGGTCGTCGGCGGCCGCGAGCTCCCTGGCCTTCTCCAGCCGCCGCTGGGCCTCGGCCAGTCGCGTACGGGCCTCGCTGCCGACCGCCCCGCGATGCGTCGTGACGTAGTCGGCCGCCGCCCCGATCGCGGAACGGGCGGTCAGCATCGCCTGATCGAGGAGCGCGCGGGCGCGCCGCGTTCCCGACTCGCGCTCCCGCGCGCCCTCCAGCGCCTCGTCGAGGACCGCGTCGGCCTCCTCGACGCGGCGCAGCGCGTCGAGCGGGTCGTAGCGGCCCGCCTCCACCACCCGCCGCACATCGGCGACGACGGACTCCGCACGGGCGATGCGGCCCTGGAGATCGGCGGTGGAGACCCCCTCCGTCGTGCCCTGGAGCAGACCACGCGCGTCGGCGAGGTCGGCCTCCGTCTCGGCCAGGGCGGTCGGCAGCTTGCCCACGGCCTCCGCAAGTTCCTGGGCCCGCCGGTCCACGGCCTCGATGAGCCGCGCCGCCTGGTCGACCGCCCCCTCGGCGGCCCGGATGCGGACCGCGGCGGCGCCGTTGTCACCCGCCTCGATCTCCTGTCGGGCGTGGTCCAGGTTGGTCGTGGCGAACATCAGCCGGTCCTTGGCCTGCTCGACGGCGCTCGAGACGGGTGAGGCCGCCGAATCGGCGTACCGCTCCCGCATCGCGGCCAGCGCCGCCTCCGTCGTGCCCACCCGTCCGGTCTGCTCGCGGAACGCGGCCTCCACGGTGGCCAGCGCCTCGGGGGCGTTGCGCTCGAGGGCCCGCAGCCGGTCGAAGTCCTCGGACTCCGCGTCGAGGCGGGTGTCGGCCTCGCCGCAGCGTCGGATGATCTCGTCGAGCATCGAACGCCGGGAGGCGTCGTCCTCGGGGAAGGCGTCGTCGAGCTTCTGCCGCAGCCGGAACGCGGCCGTCAGCTCCTCCTGCGCGAACGCCACGGCCTCGGTGAACTGCCGCACCGTCTCGTCGCCGAACTGGGCGCTCGCGAAGCCGAGTTCCTCCTGACTCGTACGGACGGCGTCGTCGGTGGCGACCAGCACCCGCCGGGCCTGTCCGTCCAGTTCCTCCAGCGGCACCTGCGCGGGCTCCTTCGGAGCGCCCCACCCCTGCCCGGACCGTGGCGACGGGACGCCGCCCGCCGCGGTCCGCCGGCGGCGCCTGCTCCAGGCGTAGGCCGCGACGGCCCCCGCCCCGCCGACGAGGACGATCGGCAGAATCAGGTCCGTCCCCGAGGCCCCCTCGTCCGCGCCGCCGCGAGGATCGGGCTCACCGGGGGTGATGGTGGGCGCGGGCACGGGCTGCCCGGCGAGTACGGCCTCGTAGCCGTTCGCCGCGCCGATCGCGGCCCCGGCCCAGTCGTTCTGCCGCAGCGCGGGCTCGATCGCGGTCTGCGCCACGTCGTCGAGCTGCGCCTGGGTGAAGCGGGACGCGGGGTCGGCCGAGTAGCCGTACTGCCGGTCGTGCGTGGCCACCGCGAGCAGCAGGTCGTCGATGCCGAGACCGTTGCGCTCGGCCGTCGCGTCGGCCCAACTCTGGCCCGAACGCCCGGAGAAGTCCCGTACGTAGACGACGAAGAGCTGGATCCGCCGGTCGTCGTAGAGCTGGTCGAGTGCCTGGGCGACCGCGCTGCGCCGGTCGCCCAGCGCCCCGACCGTGTCCGTGATCTGCCCTGTGCGGGACAGCACGACCGGGTCGTCGGCGTGGGCGCTGTGCACGGCGGGCACGATCAGCCACCACGCCGCCACCAGCACCGCGAGGAGGATTCGGGTGGCTGTTCGCGTCACATGGGGAGGTTATGTCCCGATCCATTCACCCGCGACCGGGCGGAAACCGTTTCTCGGCCCTGAGCGTCACTGTCGGTAGCCGCCTCTAGGGTGGTGATCACTGAGTCGACGATCTTGGGGGCACGGGATGAACGGACGCGTACGCGGCTGGTGGCGACGGGGGCGCTGGGTCGTCCTCGGCCTTGTCCTGCTCCTCGTGCTGCCGCTCGCCGGCAGCGCGGTCGCCCTGCGGGTCAACTACACGGGCGACCTCCGCGAAGGGACGAAGTCCCGCGGCAAGGACGCCATCTGGCTGGGCCACGCCTGGGTGGACGGACGGAAGAAGGACGCCGACCTCGCGGCGTTCGCCGCCCGTATCAAGGGGACGGGGATACGCGACCTCTACGTCCACGCCGGTCCGCTGGAGCACGACGGAACGCTCCCCGCCGCCCGGTACCCGCGCGCGGCCTGGCTGATCGAGGGCGTCCACCGCACCATGCCCGGCATAAGGGTGCACGCCTGGCTGGGCGACATCCTGGCGACCGAGGGCCCCGAAGGGCTGCGCCTGGAGGACGCGGCCTCGCGCGCGGCCGTGGTGGGTTCGGCCCGCCAGATCCTCGACGCCGGCTTCGACGGGGTCCACTTCGACCTGGAGCCCCTGCTCTCGGGCGACGCGAACTACCTCTCCCTCCTCGACGACCTGGGCGAGCTGACCAAGGCCCGCAAGGTCCCGCTCTCCGTCGCCGCCCACCAGATCGACCCGCTGCCCGCCCTGCACTCGGTGAACGGCGCCGTCAGCGGCAGCGAGAAGTGGTGGTCGCAGGAGTTCTTCGGACAGGTCGCCCGCCGGGTCGACCAGATCGCCGTCATGTCGTACGACACCTGGATGCCGCTGGAGAGCCTGTACGGCGGTTACGTCGCCCAGCAGACCAGCCTCGCCCTGGAGGTCACGCCCGAGGACACCGACCTGCTCATGGGGCTGCCCTTCTTCCACGAGGACGACCTCGGCCACCACGACTCGGCGGAGACCGTCGCGGCCGCGATCCGCGGCACCCGGCTGGGCCTGGGGCGCACGGACCACGACCGCGAACGTTTCGGCGTCGCGCTCTACGTCGACTTCGCCGCGAAGGAGGAGGACTGGACGGCCTACCGCGAGGGCTGGCACTGACCCACGGCGACACCCGCCGCCCGGGACCCTCACCGCGAGCGGACCTCTACGCCTCCCGCCGACGGATCTTGTTCCCCAGCCACACCAGCGGGTCGTACTTACGGTCCACGGCCCGCTCCTTCAGCGGGATCAGCGCATTGTCGGTGATCTTGATGTCTTCGGGGCACACCTCCGTGCAGCACTTGGTGATGTTGCAGTACCCCAGCCCGTGGTCCTCCTGGGCCGTCCGCTTCCGGTCGAGCCCCGTCTCCTCGGCGGCGTCCAGCGGGTGCATGTCCAGCTCGGCCACCCGCATCAGGAAGCGGGGGCCGGCGAACGCCGTCTTGTTCTCCTCGTGGTCCCGCACCACATGACAGGTGTCCTGGCACAGGAAGCACTCGATGCACTTGCGGAACTCCTGCGAGCGCTCCACATCCATCTGCTGCATCCGGTACTCGCCCGGGGCGAGCCCCTCCGGCGGCACGAAGGCCGGGATCTCCCGTGCCTTCGCATAGTTGAAGGACACGTCCGTCACCAGGTCGCGTACGACCGGGAACGCCCGCAGAGGGGTGATCGTGAGGGTCTCGGAGCGGTCGAAGGTCGACATCCGGGTCATGCACATGAGGCGCGGCCGGCCGTTGATCTCGGCCGAGCACGAACCGCACTTGCCTGCCTTGCAGTTCCAGCGCACGGCGAGATCCGGAGCCTGGGTGGCCTGCAACCGGTGGATGATGTCGAGGACCACCTCGCCGTCGTTCACCTCGACCGTGAAGTCCGTGAGGTCTCCGCCGTCGGTGTCGCCCCGCCACACCCTGAAGTGCGCGTCATAGGTACTCACTCGTACAGCTCCTCCTCGGCGAGGTACTTGACCAGCTCCTCCTTCTCGAACAGCGCGAGCAGGTCCGCACGGATCGCTTCGGTGCGCGTCCGCTCGAGACCGATTCCGCCGTCCTCGGCCGGGTGACACAGCAGATTCACCGGGCGCCACGTCCGCTCCATCGACGGATAGTCCTCCCGAGTGTGTCCGCCCCGGCTCTCGGTCCGCTCCAGCGCCGCCCGGGCCACGCACTCGCTCACCAGCAGCATGTTCCGAAGGTCGAGCGCGAGGTGCCAGCCGGGGTTGAACTGCCGGTGTCCCTCGACCCCGGCCCGCCGCGCGCGGACCCGAAGCTCGGCGATGCGCTCCAGGGCCTCGGCCATCTCCCCTTCCCGCCGGATGATGCCGACGAGGTCGTTCATCGTCTGCTGGAGCTCCTGGTGGAGGGTGTACGGGTTCTCGGCGGAAGGCTCCTGGGCCGCGCCGAAGGGCGCCAGCGCCTCGGCGGCCGCCGCATCGACCCCCGCCTCGGAGACGCCCCCGCGCGAGGCGGCTGCCGCGTACTCCGCCGCGTGCCACCCGGCCCGCCGTCCGAAGACCAGCAGGTCGGAGAGCGAGTTGCCGCCCAGCCGGTTGGAGCCGTGCATCCCGCCCGCGACCTCGCCGGCCGCGAAGAGCCCCGGGACCCCCACCGTCGCCGCGGTGTCCGAGTCGACCGCGATGCCGCCCATCACGTAGTGGCAGGTCGGCCCGACCTCCATCGCCTCCGCCGTGATGTCCACGTCCGCCAGCTCCTTGAACTGGTGGTACATCGACGGCAGCCGTCGCTTGATCACCTCGGCCGGCATCCGCGTCGACACGTCCAGGAACACCCCGCCGTGGGGCGAGCCCCGCCCCGCCTTCACCTCGGCGTTGATGGCCCGTGCCACTTCGTCACGCGGCAGCAGTTCGGGCGGGCGCCGGTTGTTGTCCGGGTCCTCGTACCAGCGGTCGCCCTCCTCCTCCGTCTGCGCGTACTTCTCCTTGAAGACGTCGGGGACGTAGTCGAACATGAACCGCTTGCCCTCGGAGTTGCGCAGCACACCCCCGTCCCCGCGCACGGACTCCGTGACCAGGATCCCCTTCACGGACGGCGGCCAGACCATCCCGGTCGGATGGAACTGCACGAACTCCATGTTCACCAGCGGCGCCCCCGCCAGCAGCGCGAGAGCGTGGCCGTCACCGGTGTACTCCCAGGAGTTCGAGGTCACCTTGAAGGACTTGCCGATCCCGCCGGTGGCCAGGACCACGGCCGGCGCCTCCATGACGAAGAAGCGCCCGGTCTCCCGCTCGTAGCAGAAGACACCGCTCACCCGCCCGTCCTCGTCCTTGAGGATCCGGGTGACCGTGCACTCCTGGAAGACCTTCAGCCGCGACTCGTACGATCCGCTCTCCCGGAAGTCCTCCTGCTGGAGCGCGACCGTCTTCTGCTGGAGCGTACGGATCAGCTCCAGACCCGTCCGGTCGCCGACGTGTGCGAGTCTCGGGTACTCGTGCCCGCCGAAGTTGCGCTGGGAGATCCGGCCGTCCGGCGTACGGTCGAAGAGCGCGCCCCAGGCCTCCAGCTCCCACACCCGCTCCGGGGCCTCGCGCGCGTGCAGCTCCGCCATCCGCCACTGGTTGAGGAACTTCCCGCCGCGCATGGTGTCGCGGAAGTGGACCTGCCAGTTGTCGTGGGCGTTGACGTTGGCCATCGACGCGGCGATGCCGCCCTCGGCCATCACCGTGTGCGCCTTGCCGAAGAGCGACTTGCAGATCACGGCCGTACGGGCGCCCCGCTCGCGCGCCTCGATCGCGGCGCGCAGCCCGGCACCGCCCGCGCCGACGACGACCACGTCCCACTGCTGCCGTTCGACTTGAGCCATGTCAGAAGATCCTCGGGTCGTCGAAGGTTCCGGTGGCGAGCAGGTACACGTACAGATCGCAGACCGCGACGGAGATCAACGAGGCCCATGCGAGCACCATGTGACGGGTGTTCAGCTTCCCGACCCAGCTCCACAGCCGGTAGCGCACCGGATGCCGCGAGAAGTGCCGCAGCCGCCCGCCGACGATGTGCCGGCAGGAGTGGCAGGACAGGGTGTACGCCCAGATCAGCACGATGTTGATCAGGAAGATCACGGTTCCCAGGCCCGCGTGTCCCCACGCGTACGAGGCGTCCCGGAAGGTCAGCACGGTGTCGTACGTGAGGATCGCGGCGACCGGGAGCGCGGTGTAGAAGAAGTACCGGTGGATGTTCTGCAGGATCAGCGGGAAGCGGGTCTCGCCGGTGTACGTCGCATGCGGCTCGGCGACCGCGCAGGCCGGCGGAGAGGCCCAGAATCCCCGGTAGTACGCCTTGCGGTAGTAGTAGCAGGTCAGACGGAAGCCGAGCGGGAAGACCAGGATCAGCAGGGCGGGGGAGAGGCCCCACCAGCTGCCGAAGATCTCCCAGTTGGGCCCGCCCTTCATCGGGACGCAGTTCTCCGCCAGGCAGGGCGAGTAGAACGGCGAGACGTAGGGCGCGGCGTAGTAGTGGCTGTTGGCGAAGGCTCTCCAGGTGGAGTACGCGATGAAGGCGAGCAGTCCGGCCGCGGTGGCGGCGGGAGCCAGCCACCAGCGGTCGGTCCGTAGATGGCGGGGGGCGATCGCCGCACGGGAGGGGGAGTGCACGCCGGTGGCGGGCACTCCCCTTCCGGTGGAGGGTTCGGTTCCTGTGGCCAACGAGGTCTCCTAGGGCGCGTGCCGGTCGCGTGCTCCCAGTCCCTCGTCGTCCGAATCCGTCCACAGCCCGCTGTCGTACGGGGTGTCGGGGATCGTCACCATGTTCTCCGGCCGACCGGGGGTCGGCGGCGAGGGGACGCCCCGCTCCGCCGCGATGCGGCGTTCCAGCTGTTCGACCGTGCGAACCAGGTCATCGAGGCGGCCCTTGACGGCTGCCAATTCGTCCTGAAGGGACATGGATTGCCCTCACTTCCGCGATTGCGGGTGGCGAACACGCGCCTGAGAGTGTCGCGCGTCACACCCCGCTTGTGAACCCATGTGTACGGGATTCCACTCGTCCGGAGATTCGCGCCGCCCGGCGGTTGGGCCGCACGAGTGGGTTTGCCGGCCGTGCCGCCGTGTCGCCGTCGTCGGATCCGCTCCGTCCTTTTCAGTGTATGAGCAATAGGTGTGATCATCTCCAAATGGCATGAAACCGGATGAAGGGGTACAAGTCATGTCCCAGGTCGGCGCCCCTCGCGGGAGGACATGCTCCAGGAGCCCCCGCTCCCGCACGCTCCGCTCCGTCGCCACCCTCACCAGCGCGGTGCTCGCGATCTCGGTCCTGGCCGGATGCAGCTCGGCCGACGAAGCCGACGAGATCAAGGCCGCCGCCCCGGACCACGCGCCCGCCGCGCGCGACCGGGTGACCGACGGCGGCACCCTGAACTGGGCCGTGGACGCGATGCCCACCACCCTCAACGCCTTCCAGGCGGACGCCGACGGCGCCACCTCGCGCATCGCCGGGGCCGTACTCCCCGCCCTCTACACCCTCGACGAACGCGGCAGGCCGCAGCGCAACGCGGACTACCTGGAGTCCGCGAAGGTCGTCGAGACGGAGCCGAAGCAGGTCGTCCTCTACAAGCTCAACCAGCAGGCGGTGTGGAGCGACGGCCGAGAGATCGGCGCTCCCGACTTCGTCGCGCAGTGGCGGGCCCTGAACGGCCGGGACACCGCGTACTGGACCGCCCGCAACTCGGGATACGAGCGGATCGAGAAGATCGAGCGCGGCAAGGACGACCTGGAGGTACGGGTCACCTTCGGCAAGCCGTACGCCGACTGGCAGTCCCTCTTCACCCCCCTCTACCCGAAGGAGGTGATGGGGTCGCCGGCCGCCTTCAACGACGGCGCGCGCACGACCCTGAAGGCGACCGCGGGTCCGTTCCGGCTCAAGGCGACCGACCGCAAGGCGGGCACCGTCACCCTCGACCGCAACCCCCGCTGGTGGGGCCAGTCCGCCAAGCTCGACCAGATCGTGCTGAAGGCCGTGAAGCGGGCCGACCGCGTGACGGCACTGGCCGCGGGCAAGCTCGATCTGGCCGAGATCGACCGCTCCGCGGCTGACCGCATCGCCCTCGCCGTGAAGGACGCCCGGGCCGGCCGGAACGGCGGACAGGCCCTCGCGCACGGCCCCGGCGCCGCGGTCACCCCTTCCTCGGCCCTGAAGTCCTGGGCGCAGGCGAACGGCTCCGACGAGAAGAAGGCGGAGGTCGTGCAGGCCGCCCGCAAGAAGAACCAGGAGACCATCGATCGGTACGCGACCGAGCAGCGCGCCCTCGGGAAGTTCGTGGTGCGCAAGTCGCTGGAGCCCGCGTACACCCAGCTCTCGCTGAACGGCGAGTCCGGTCCGCTCGCCGACGAGCGGGTACGCCGGGCCGTGGCCCGCGCGCTCGACCGCCAGGCACTGGCCGAAGCCGTGCTCAAGCCGCTGGGCCTGCCCGCCACGCCGCCCGGCAGCCACCTCGCCCTGGCCGGACAGGCGGCCTACGCGGACAGCAGCGACGCGCTCGGCGACCAGGACGCCAAGGAGGCCCGGGCCCTGCTCGCCGACGCGGGCTGGGTGCCCGGCGGCGCGACCAAGAAGCCGGCCGGGACGAAGGCCGGCAGCGAGGCGGAGACCGCGGAGAAGGAGCCCGAGACCGCGGAGAAGAAGCAGGAGAAGGCGGAGACCACCGACAAGACGGAGAAGGAGGGGGCAGAGGGGACGGAGAAGAAGGCCCCCGCGGAGAAGGCCCCCGCTTCCCCTGCCGCGAAGCAGCCCGAGGCCGACACGGCCAAGAAGCCCCAGGCCGACGCCGCCTCCAACGACGGCCTCTACATCGTGGGCGACGAGAAGCCGGGCGGCACGGCCGCCCGCGACGACGGCAAGGCGCCCGAGCCCGCTCTCGGCGCCGCCGGCCCCGAGAGCGGCACCGACGTCCTCACCCCGGCCCCCGGAGCCGCCCTGCAGAACGCGGCGCTGCTCCGCCAGGCCGCTCTGCTCGAGACGGGCACCGACGCCGGCACCACGACCGAGGCCAAGGGCAAGAACCCGGCCAGGCCCGACAGCGGAGTCGCGGGTGCCTACGCCCCGCGCGGCACCGCCGCCCCCGCCGTGCCGGCGTCCGCGGGCCAGGGCCTGGGCAAGGACGGCAAGGCGCTCAACCTGCGGTTCGTCCTGCCCTCGAGCCCCGGCTCGGAGGCGCTCCGGACCGTCGGCGACAAGATCGTGCAGATGCTCGACGCCGTCGGTATCCGCACCGAGATCACCAAGGTCGCGGACGAGAGCTTCTTCAAGGACCACATCGCCTCCGGCGACTACGACCTGGCCCTCTACTCCTGGCCCGCCACCGCCTTCCCGGCGACCGACGCCCGGCCGATCTTCGCCAAGCCCGAGCCGGCCTCGGACGGCTCGCTCCTGGTCGAGCAGAACTACGCCCGGGTCGGTACGGACCGTATCGACCAGCTCTTCGACCAGGCCGTGGCCACGCTCGACGAGGAAGAGGCCCGTGACCTGGTCCGACAGGCGGACGCCCGGATCTGGGCCGCTGCCGGATCGATTCCTCTCTATCAGCGCCCCCAGCTCGTGGCGGCCAAGCCCGAGATCGTGAACGCCGGCGCCTGGGGCTTCGCCGCCCCGCGCTACCAGGACATCGGGTTCAAGAAGCCCGAATCGGCCAAGGGTGCGGAGCGCAATACCAAGAAATAGTTGAAACTGCAGGTCACAACCTCAGATGCAGCTCAAGTTCCTTGCCCGCCGGTTACTCCGGCGGGCAGGATCACGTCCGGCCCCTTGACCCGGCCGGTTCCGCACGCTCAGTGCTCCCCCACACCCCCAGTGCACCGCACCACCGAGGTCCCCAAACCTCCTAGTAGACCCTCTCGAATCCGGGCGGGGAAGCCCCTTGCGCGGCGGCCCCGTACCATAGGACATAGCCGTGGCGCGTCCGCCCGGCGGGCGTAAGAGGAACTGACGCCGCATCCCACGATCCGAGAGAAGCGCAAGCACCCATGCCTACGCGCCACGACATCCGTAACGTCGCCATCGTCGCCCACGTCGACCATGGCAAGACGACCATCGTCGACGCCATGCTCAAGCAGGCCGGTGCCTTCGCCGCCCACCAGCAGCTCGACGACCGCATGATGGACTCGAACGACCTGGAGCGTGAGAAGGGCATCACGATCCTCGCCAAGAACACGGCGGTGAAGTATCACCCCAAGGACGGCGGGGCCCCTATCACGATCAACATCATCGACACCCCCGGTCACGCCGACTTCGGTGGCGAGGTCGAGCGCGGTCTGTCGATGGTCGACGCGGTCGTCCTCCTCGTGGACGCCTCCGAGGGTCCGCTCCCGCAGACCCGCTTCGTGCTGCGCAAGGCGCTCCAGCAGCGCAAGCCCGTCATCCTCTGCATCAACAAGACGGACCGCCCGGACTCCCGGATCGACGAGGTCGTCAACGAGACCTACGACCTGTTCCTCGACCTGGACGCGGACGAGGACCAGATCGAGTTCCCGATCGTCTACGCCTGCGGCCGTGACGGCGTCGCCTCGCTGACCAAGCCGGAGAACGGCACCGTTCCCGCGGACAGCGACAACCTGGAGCCGTTCTTCTCCGCCATCCTGGAGCACGTCCCGGCCCCGGTGTACGACGAGGAGGCGCCGCTCCAGGCGCACGTCACCAACCTGGACGCCGACAACTTCCTCGGCCGTATCGCGCTGCTCCGTGTTGAGCAGGGCGAGCTGCGCAAGGGCCAGACGGTCGCGTGGATCAAGCGGGACGGCTCGATCTCCAACGTCCGCATCACCGAGCTGATGATGACCGAGGCGCTCACCCGCAAGCCGGCCGAGGTCGCCGGCCCCGGCGACATCTGCGCCGTCGCCGGTATCCCCGACATCATGATCGGCGAGACCCTGGCCGACCCGGAGAACCCGATCGCGCTTCCGCTGATCACGGTCGACCAGCCGGCCATCTCCATGACCATCGGCACCAACACCTCGCCGCTCGTCGGCCGCGGTGGCACGGGCAAGGGCGCGGACGCCAAGTCCGCGGTCAAGCAGCGCAAGGTCACCGCCCGCCAGGTCAAGGACCGTCTGGACCGCGAGCTGATCGGTAACGTCTCGCTCCGCGTCCTCGACACCGAGCGTCCCGACGCCTGGGAGGTCCAGGGCCGTGGTGAGCTCGCGCTCGCCATCCTGGTCGAGCAGATGCGCCGCGAGGGCTTCGAGCTGACCATCGGCAAGCCGCAGGTCGTCACCAAGGAGGTCGACGGCAAGATCCACGAGCCCGTCGAGCGCCTCACGGTCGACGTGCCCGAGGAGCACATGGGCGCGGTCACGCAGCTCATGGGTGTCCGCAAGGGCCGCATGGACAACATGTCGAACCACGGCTCCGGCTGGGTCCGCATGGAGTTCGTGGTTCCGTCCCGTGGCCTCATCGGCTTCCGCACGGAGTTCCTGACCAACACCCGCGGCACGGGTATCGCCCACTCGATCCACGAGGGCCACGAGCCGTGGTTCGGCACGCTGACGACCCGTAACAACGGTTCGCTGGTCGCCGACCGCGCGGGTGCGGTCACCGCCTTCGCGATGACCAACCTCCAGGAGCGCGGTGTCCTGTTCACCGACCCCGGCACCGAGGTGTACGAGGGCATGATCGTCGGCGAGAACTCGCGCTCCGACGACATGGACGTGAACATCACCAAGGAGAAGAAGCTCACCAACATGCGCTCCGCCTCCGCCGACTCCTTCGAGGCGATCGTCCCGCCGCGCAAGCTCTCCCTGGAGCAGTCCCTGGAGTTCTGCCGCGACGACGAGTGCGTCGAGGTCACCCCGGAGGCCGTGCGTATCCGCAAGGTCGTCCTGGACCAGAACCAGCGCGGTCGTACCGCGTCGCGTGCCAAGAACGGCTGACCTGTGATCTCGGCCGCATCCGGCTGACGCCGGCAGGCTGACACAACCTCAGATACAGGGCTCGGGCCCCCGCGATCACTGCGGGGGCCCGAGCCTTTCGTCAAATCCATTTCATGGGCGCGGTGTCCGGATATCGGCCGTCGCTCTCCGGAACGTGTGTTAACGGTCCGTTTCGCGGGTGTCTGTCTGTGATCGCTTTGTCCGGATTTCGGTCTCAAGGCACCTGCTGATGTTGTCAAACCGAGACCACTTAAGTGTGGTTTACAGCCCTGACGTACTTAATAGTTGGCTCCATTGAGCTCGGGTCAATGGGTCACGCACTGTGGGGAGTGCCGACTCACGAGCACACTCGGGGCACTTGAGTGCATCGCCGTCAGGGGTGTCGGCGGACTCGAAGTGCCCCTCTTGTAGTGACAAAGTGGACTCATGAGGAGGAACCCATGCGCGGTGCCAAGAGCGCCAAGTGGGTAGTGGGCGCAATTGTTGTCGCCCTGGCAGCGACCGCCTGTGGCGGAGGTAAGGGCGACGGCGGCAGCGACGCCAAGGGCCAGGTTGACCCGAACGGGATCTTCTCGATCGAGGTGGGCGAGCCGGAGAAGCTGCTGCACCCGGCCGACACGATGGAGTCCAACGGCTCGATCGTTCTGTCCGGTCTGTTCTCGCAGCTGGTGGACTACACCGCCGACGGCAAGCTCACCATGGTGAACGCCGAGTCGGTCGAGAGCGCGGACAGCAAGCTCTGGACGGTCAAGCTCAAGAAGGGCTGGACCTTCCACGACGGCACCCCGGTGACCGCCAAGTCCTACGTGGACGCGTGGAACTGGGCCGCCAACGTCAACAACCAGCAGGGCAACGCCTCCTGGTTCTCCGACATCAAGGGCTCCGAGGCCCTGCTGCCGGAGAAGGAGGGCGCCAAGCCCACCGCCGACAAGCTCACCGGTCTGAAGATCGTCGACGACTCGACCTTCACCATCGAGCTCAAGGGCGCGGTTCCGTACTTCGCCTACAAGCTCGGCTACGAGGTCTTCTCGCCGCTGCCGGAGTCCTTCTACAAGGACCCGAAGGGCGCGGGCCTGAAGCCGGTCGGCAACGGTCCCTACAAGTTCGAGTCGTGGGACCGCAAGAAGCAGATCAAGATCGTCCGCTACGACGCGTACAAGGGCGAGAACAAGGCGAAGAACGGCGGTGTGATCTTCAAGAACTACACCGGCCTCGAGCCCGCCTACGAGGACCTGAAGTCCGGCAACCTCGACGTCATCCGTCAGGTCGGCCCGAAGGACCTCCCGGTCTACCACCAGGACCTCGGTGACCGCGCCGTGGACGCCGACCAGTCGGCGATCCAGTCCATCGCGGTCGCGTTCTACGCCGACCAGTGGAAGACCAAGAAGGTCGACCCGAAGGTCATCCAGGGCCTCTCGATGGCGATCGACCGCGCCACCATCACCAAGACGGTGCTGCAGGGTACGCGTGAGCCGGCGACCGGCTGGGTCGCCAAGGGCGTCCTCGGCTTCCAGCCGAACGCCGCGGGCGACGTCACCAAGTTCGACCCGGCCAAGGCCAAGGCGCTGATCGCGGAGGGTGGCGGCGTTCCCGGCAACGCCATCACCATCCAGTTCAACGCGGACGGCGGCCACAAGGAGTGGGTCGACGCGGTCTGCAACAGCATCACCCAGGCGACGCAGGTCAAGTGCGTCGGCGACAGCAAGGCGGACTTCCAGGCGGACCTCGCGGCCCGCAAGGCGAAGCAGGTCAAGTCCCTGTACCGCTCTGCCTGGACGCTCGACTACCCGGTGAACTCCAACTTCCTTCGTGACCTGTTCCAGACGGGTGCGTCCGGCAACCAGGGTGACTTCTCCAACCCGGCGCTCGACGCGAAGATCAAGGCGGCCGACTCCGCGGCCAGCCTCGAGGAGTCGGTGAAGGCCTACCAGGAGGTGGAGAAGGAGCTCGTCAACCTGATGCCCTCCATCCCGCTCTGGTACTACAAGGTCAACGCCGGCTACTCCGAGAACGTCGAGGGCGTCCGCTACGCGCAGGACGGCGACCCGGTTCTCGAAGAGATCACCGTCAAGAAGAAGTAATCACCCAAGCGTAGTCCGCTAGCCGCAAGGCGAGGGGCCGACGGTCACACACCGTCCGCCGGCCCCTCGCACCGGCGATACGCAGTGGCTGGGGGGCCCTTCCACGACATCCGCGTACCCACAGGGGCGCGGTTGCCGGGGGAGGGCTCGTAGCGCTGCGGCTGTCACATCTCAACGGAGGCATGATGGGGCGCTATGTCGTACGACGACTGCTCCAGATGATCCCGGTCTTCATCGGGACAACCCTGCTGATCTTCCTCATGGTCTACAGCCTGCCCGGCGACCCCGTGGCGGGTCTGTTCGGTGACAAGGCCGCCAACCCGGCGACCGTGGCCAAGATCAGACACGAACTGGGGCTGGATCAGCCGATCCTGCAGCAGTACGCCAATTACATGTGGGACATGATCGTCCACTTCGACTTCGGCACCCAGATCCGTAACGGGCGCCCGGTCACCGAAGTTCTGGGCGACGCGTTCCCGGTCACTCTGCAACTGGCCGCACTGGCCTTCGCGTTCGAGCTGATCTTCGGTGTCGCGCTCGGCGTCATCGCCGGTATGCGCGCCGGCCGCCTGGCCGACAACGCCGTCCTGATCTTCACGCTGCTGATCATCTCGGTGCCGGTCTTCGTCCTCGCGTTCATCATCAAGATGGTCTTCGCCTTCGAGCTGGAGTGGATCGCTCCGAACGTCAGCAACGACCAGCTGGTGTCGGAGATGATCGCGCCCGCGATCGTGCTCGGTGGTCTCTCACTGGCCTACGTGGCCAGGCTGACCCGCACGTCCATGGCGGAGAACCTGCGCGCCGACTACATGCGTACGGCCGTCGCCAAGGGTCTGCCGAGGCGCCGGGTCATCGGTGTCCACCTGATGCGCAACTCGATGATCCCCGTCGTCACCTTCCTCGGCACCGACATCGGCGCCCTGATGGGCGGCGCGGTCGTCACCGAGTCCATCTTCAACATCAAGGGTGTCGGCGGCCTCATCTACGAGTCGATCGTCCGGCGTGAGGGCACCACCCTGGTCGGTCTCGTCACCATCCTGGTGCTCGTCTACCTCGTCACCAGTCTGCTCATCGACCTGCTGTACGCGGTCCTGGACCCGAGGATCCGTTATGCCTGACGTGACCAAGACCGCTGCCACCGCAGTCGAGGACGCTGTCGCGCCCCCCTCCGCGGCAGAGCCCGCAGCGCAGAAGCAGAAGACCGAGAAGGCGCGCAGCCTCTGGGGCGACGCGTGGGCGGACCTGCGCCGCAACCCGTACTTCCTCGTGTCGTCGGTGCTGATCTTCATCCTGCTGGTCATCACGGCCTTCCCCGGCTGGTTCACCAGCGCCTCGCCCACCACGGGTGACCTGGTCAACCACTACGTCGGCAAGCCGGAGCTCGGCAAGATCGGCTCGGAGGGCTGGCTCGGGTACGACATCCAGGGCCGCTCCGTCTACGCCCGCCTGATCTATGGCACCCGTGCCTCGGTCATCGTCGGCATCTGCGTCACCCTGATCGTCACCGTCATCGGCGGCATCATGGGCATGATCGCCGGCTACTTCGGCGGCCTGATGGACTCGATCCTCTCCCGGATCACGGACATCTTCTTCGGTATCCCGTTCCTGCTCGGCGCCATGGTCGTCCTGCAGTCCTTCACCGAGCGCACGATCTGGGTGGTCGTCTTCGCCCTGGCGTTCCTCGGCTGGACCCAGATCGCCCGCGTCATGCGCGGTGCCGTGATCACCGTCAAGCAGGCCGACTACGTCCACGCGGCGAAGGCGCTCGGTGCCGGCACGACCCGGATCCTGTTCCGGCACATCCTGCCGAACGCCATGGCTCCGGTGATCGTCGTCGCGACCATCGCGCTCGGCGGCTACATCTCGGCCGAGGCGACCCTGTCGTACCTGGGCCTGGGTCTCTCGTCGCCCATCGTCTCGTGGGGCGTCGACGTCTCCGCCGGTGTTCAGTCGATCCGTACGTCGCAGCACATCCTGCTGTACCCGTCGATCATGCTGAGCATCACCGTTCTGGCGTTCATCATGCTCGGCGAAGCCGTACGCAACGCCCTCGACCCCAAGCTGCGCTGAGGAGGGCGTACATCGTGAGCCTCATTGACAAGACCGCGAGCGTCCCCGCCCCGCGCGGGGGCGACGACTACAACGGTCCACTGCTCGAAGTCCGTGACCTGCACGTGGAGTTCCACACCCGCGAAGGTGTGGCCAAGGCGGTCAACGGAGTCAACTACAGCGTGAACGCCGGCGAGACGCTCGCCGTGCTCGGCGAGTCCGGGTCCGGCAAGTCCGTCACCGCGCAGGCGATCATGGGCATCCTCGACATGCCGCCGGGCAAGATCCCGCAGGGCGAGATCTTCTTCCGCGGCGAGGACATGCTCAAGATGTCCTACGAGGAGCGCCGGAAGATCCGCGGTCGCAAGATCGCGATGATCTTCCAGGACGCGCTGTCGTCCCTCAACCCGGTCCTCACCGTCGGCTACCAGCTCGGCGAGATGTTCCGGGTGCACCACGGCCTCTCCAAGAAGGAGGCCAAGCTCAGGGCCATCGAGCTGATGGACAAGGTCAAGATCCCCGCCGCCGCGGCGCGGGTCGACGACTACCCCCACCAGTTCTCCGGCGGTATGCGCCAGCGCATCATGATCGCCATGGCGCTCGCCCTCGAGCCGGACCTGATCATCGCCGACGAGCCCACCACGGCGCTCGACGTGACGGTCCAGGCCCAGGTCATGGACCTCCTCGCGGAGCTCCAGCAGGAATACAACATGGGCCTGATCCTGATCACCCACGACCTCGGCGTCGTCGCCGACGTCGCGGACAAGATCGCGGTCATGTACGCGGGCCGGATCGTCGAGACCGCCCCCGTGCACGAGCTGTACAAGCGCCCGGCCCACCCGTACACCCGGGGTCTGCTCGACTCGATCCCGCGCCTGGACCAGAAGGGCCAGGAGCTGTACGCGATCAAGGGCCTGCCGCCCAACCTGCTCCGGGTGCCCACCGGCTGCGCCTTCAACCCGCGCTGCCCGAAGGCCGACGACATCTGCCGCACGGAGATCCCGGCTCTCGCCCCGGTCACCGAGCAGGACGGCACGGAGCTGCCGGGCCGCGGTAGCGCCTGCCACTTCTGGAAGGAGACGATCCATGGCTGAGCTCAGCAAGAACGACGAGGCCGCGGACGCGACTCCGAACGTCACCGACGTGCACACCATCGACGCCGCGAGCGAGGCGGAGGCCGTAGCCGCCATCGAGGCGCCGGTCGAGCGCGGTGAGCCGATCCTGCAGGTGCGCAACCTGGTCAAGCACTTCCCGCTGACCCAGGGCATCCTGTTCAAGAAGCAGGTCGGCGCGGTCAAGGCCGTGGACGGGGTCTCCTTCGACCTCTACCAGGGCGAGACCCTCGGCATCGTCGGCGAGTCCGGCTGTGGCAAGTCCACGGTCGCCAAGCTGCTGATGAACCTGGAGCGGGCGACCGCGGGCGAGGTCTTCTACAAGGGCCAGGACATCACCCGGCTGTCCGGCCGCGCGCTGAAGGCCGTGCGCCGGAACATCCAGATGGTGTTCCAGGACCCGTACACCTCGCTGAACCCGCGTATGACGGTCGGCGACATCATCGGCGAGCCCTTCGACATCCACCCCGAGGTGGCCCCGAAGGGCGACCGGCGCCGCAAGGTGCAGGAGCTGCTCGATGTGGTCGGTCTGAACCCCGAGTACATCAACCGCTACCCGCACCAGTTCTCCGGCGGTCAGCGCCAGCGCATCGGCATCGCCCGCGGCCTCGCGCTCAACCCGGAGATCATCATCTGCGACGAGCCGGTCTCGGCCCTGGACGTCTCCGTCCAGGCGCAGGTCATCAACCTGATGGAGAAGCTGCAGGACGAGTTCAACCTCTCCTACGTCTTCATCGCGCACGACCTGTCGATCGTCCGGCACATCTCCGACCGGGTCGGCGTGATGTACCTCGGCAAGATGGCCGAGATCGGTACGGACACGCAGATCTACGACCACCCGACGCACCCCTACACCCAGGCGCTGCTGTCGGCGGTCCCGGTCCCGGACCCGGAGGCCCGTGAGGGTCGCGAGCGGATCATCCTCACCGGTGACGTCCCCTCGCCGGCCAACCCGCCGTCGGGCTGCCGTTTCCGCACCCGGTGCTGGAAGGCCCAGGAGAAGTGCTCCACGGAGATCCCGCTCCTGGCGATCCCCGAGCGCTTCCAGGGTCAGGACACCCCGGCCGCGCACGAGTCGGCGTGCCACTTCGCCGAGGAGAAGGACGTCATCCACGCGGCGTAGTTCCCCCCGCTGTACGCGTCGAGGGCGCCCGGACCACATCGGTC
>NZ_JBHJTL010000086.1:0-32905 GCF_042264065.1 Streptomyces sp. NPDC056222
GAACCTGTTCGGGGCGCGTGCCTGCTGCGAGGGTGGCGCGGGCGCGAGCTGCTTCAACCCGCACACGCTCCAGGTCGAACGGTGTCGACGGTCAGTCAATTCCCCCTATCAAACGTCAGTCAATTCCCCACCGTCTCACGCCCAGCCGCTGTACGGTCAGGCCGACAGACGGGGTTCAGAGTGAACGTCAGTCGAGACGAGCGTCGAGCTCAGGTCGATGCGGTGCGTGCGCGCATGCGGTGCGCGGTCCGCAGTCCCTGCTTGGCAGCGGTTGCCACGAGGCCGCCGAGGGTGGTTCTGGCGAGGTCGTGGGCGGCGAGGCGTTCCAGTGCTGGCAGGGCCCGGTCGTCGGCGGTGGAGCCGAGAGCGCGGCAGGCCAGTGCTCGGAGGTCCGGGTCGGGATCGGTGGTGAGGGCGATCAGGTCGTCCACCACCGGCGGGCCGAAGGCAGCGATCCCTGAGGCGAGATGACTGGCCTTCGGGTTCCGGCGTTCCATCATGGCCTGCCAGAGCACAGCGAGTGCCCGGTCGCCGCCGATTTGGCCGAGCGCCAGGGCGGCCCTGCTGCGCACCCAGTTGGTCTCGTCGTTCAGCCGGGCTGCCAGCGCGGGCACGGCGGTGTGTTCCTCAAGGAGGCCGAGCGCCTCGCAGGCACCCTCGCGGACCATCGGATCGGGATGCTCCAGCAGGGCGGTGATCAGCGGAACGGCCCGGCGGAAGCCGAGTTCGGCACAGGCGAGCGTCGACCACCGCACCCCGCGGTGCCCGGTGTCGGCGAGCGCGCGCAGGAGGCCCGGTTCGACGCTCGCGTCGCCGAACAGGGCGATCCGGTTGAGTGCCTTGGCCCAGACGGTGACATCCTGCGTCCGGTGGTCGGAAGCGACCTCGGACAGGGCCGCCCGGGCCTGCGGATGGCCGAGCTCGGCCCACTCCAGCAGGGCGTCGATCGCCCGCAGCCGGATCGTGCGGTTCCTTCTCAAATCGGCGGAGTGGACGGTGACGAGGGATGTCGGCCCGTCCGGCAGGTGGCCCAGTGCGTCCCCGAGCGGGCCGGCGAGCGGTGGTTCGAGTTCGCCCAACCACAGGGCCAGTGGGCCGATTCGGGTGCCGACGTCCGCGTCGTAGCGGCCGTCGCCCCGCAGGTTCGCGGCCAGCTTGGCGACCGTACGGAACAGCAGCCATGCGCGGTCCGATGGGGAATCAGCGAGGGCGTCGAGTCGGCCGGACATCGCCGCGGTGACGGCGGTCGGCGGACGACCGGTGGCCTCCAGGACCGCCTCCGCCCAGGCGAGTGGCTCGCCCTGACGCTCGTAGAGCTGGCGACCCCACAGGCGGAGGACGGCGTCACGGTGGTCGGTCATCCCAGGATCGTTCCAGCAGGTAACACCGACAGCCAACGGGTTTTCCTCGCGGTCGGTCGGATACCAGATCATGTCGGCATTACTCCGGCGGTGTCAGCGTCCCCCTGGGGAATCGTGAACGCCAGGGTGGGGAGGTACCTGACGCTGATCATGCAGATCGTGGAGAATTACTTGGTCGTTGACATGCCGGTCTCCGGCTCTACCTGTCACGACCGCCGCTATCCCAAAGCCCTGCGCAGGTCACGCCGAATCCTGTAGCAACGCCAACGCCTGTGTTCGGTCTCTACAGTCGCCGCATTGCCCACCGAGGACGAGAATCCAAGCCAGCGCGACATCACTGCGATGCCAAAGACCAGACCAGACCAGTGCCTGCAAGGCAGCGCGCGACGCCATCGCCGCCGGCGGCGAGGTCATGCTCTACGACGGACAGCCGCCACAGTGGTGGTCCTTGGCATCGCTGCGACAAGGCTGAGACGGTCGTTGAAGATCGGCCTGACGACCGTCGGCCTTGACGAGACCGTTGAGATCCTCCGCGCTCGGCACCGCGATGAGCTACTGCGTACCGGCAACATCGTGGCAGCAAACCAATCTTGGTTCTTCACCCTGTACTTCGACGCGCCGCTGGGACCGAGATCCTGGCGTGCAGCGGCGTCAAGAACGAGCGCCCCTCGCGGAGGGACGGTCAGAAGCTCCAGCTGTAGAGGCCGCCACCCGACTTCCCCGCAGACGCTGCGAGGCGGGCAACGCCTTGCAGGACTGCCAGCAGGTCATCGTCGGTCATATTGTCTCCGTCCTCGGATCGGAGGCGCGTGGTCCAGCGGCCTGCAAGCTCTTCCAGCTCGGCGGAGCTCGCGTTGGCCAGCGCTTGGGTCAATCGCTGCGGCAGAGCGAACACCTCGACGCCGTCGTTCAAGGGGGCAGTGACCCACACCGGCCAAGCCCACCCAAGGAGCTGTTCGACTGGTGGGGCCTCGGCCGAAGGCTCCTGGAAGTACATGTCCCATTCGGCGATGGCGCTGTCCGGCTCAATGAAACGGCAGGTCACTGACTCAAAGGCCTCACCAGGTCCCCGCAGGCGCGTCGCAGCAGCTGTCTCGTCGTCGGCGGCGAGGAAGAACACTTTGTCGTGGGCCATCTGAGCATGATGGCAGCCCGCCGAACTGACGCGGGTCGGTCCTTCAGTCCCACCAGAACGTCCAGTGGGGGTTACCCACCAGAGCTTCCTCCGCGTAGAGGCGGATGCTCTCGTACCCCTGCCAGATGTTGTCAGGGCAGAACGCAAAGTGCTCCGCGGCGACCGTGAGAGCTTCATCCAGCGTCTGCGGAGGGGCTGCGACCGACAGGTCCAGCCGCGCGTACGACAGGGCAACCACCCGGACTCCGAACCGGTCCTCCCAGGAACGGAGAACGGCACACAGCCGGGCCACATCGTTTTCGTAGTTGACCGGCCCTGACCAGCCAATTGCCGCGGGGAGGTCTGCAGCCCGGCCCACAGGGACCAACGCCAGCCGAGGGCTCTTGAGCGAGTGCCCGACCAAAGCCTTGGCCACGTCCGCAGCAGTAGTGTCCGGATCTGCCGCTGTCCTACCTGGCGACGCAAGCCCAGGCCAGCTACCGGCGAACGGGGCTATTGTCTCGCCCGCGTCCTCGTCGTCTTCATTCTCCTCGGTTTCCGATGCTGCGGACTCCCAAAAGTCCTTGAGGACCTCCTCGGCATGATGGCCGCCGGGGTCCGACATCATGCTGGGATCCAGCTCGCCGTCCCACCACTCTTGGACACCGGATTCGTCCTGGAGAAGGACGGGCTGAAGTCCCACGTCCCGGGCCGGCAAGTACTCGGCCCACGTACCTGGCGCTGCCACCCCTTCGGCCACCCAGAGCAGCGGCTCAGGCCAAGGACCGTCGTTGGTCTCTCTCACCAGTGAGCCCGGCGGCAGGCTAAGACCCAGGCTTCCGCCCATGGGGTCGGTCAACAGCACCGTCAGCGGCTTGGAATGTGTCGTCATGACGGTGAAGGTAACGGACCCACAGACAGACCTCAGCTGGCCCAGGACGACAGCTCGCTGGCGCACCTGATTGGTGGCGACGGAATCGGTCATCGGGGGCGCCGGGGCAGCGGGGTGACAGCGCGGGCTTCGTGAAGGGCGGCGCGCAGGAAGTCGTTGTCGATGCTAAGGCGTTGGATGGCGGCGATGGCGAGTTCGAGATGTTCGGCGAGGTCGCGGTTGTTCCGTCGCAGCCGGGCGTTGTCGGTCTGGACCTTGCTGTAGGCGTGGGCTGCGGTCGTGCCGCTTGGCGTGTACGCGATGGCGGTGAGCTCGGCACAGATGTCTGGGTAGTTGCGGCGGAAGGTTGTGTTGGCGAGGCCGAGGCGGGTGGCGAGGGCCAGCACGCTCGGGCGTCGGCCGGTCTCGGAGGTCAGGCTGTCGATGGCGGCGTGGACGTCGGTGCGGCTCGGCAGTGGGTGGCGGTGGGCGGTCACTGGGCCGTCCCGTTGGCAGTGAGAAAGGCATGGATCGCGTCGCGGCGCCGGCCCAGGCCGGCGTTTAGCAGCGGTGGCAGGACGGGGCGGGCGCGGAGTCGGTGGTCGATGCGGTCGGCTTCGGCGGAGAGGGCGATGATGTTGTCGGCGGTCAGCGCGACGTTGCGGCATTCCAGCGGTTGGCAGTCGTGCGGGACTGGACCCGCTCGGCCTCCGGGGGCGGAGCGGGATCGGCACAGTGCCTTGTCCGGGTTGAAGACGCAGGTGACGTAGGTGCCGGGGTAGACCTCGGGGTCGTGGCGGGCCAGGACGCGGCGCAGGCGGGCCGGGTCGGTGACGACGGAGCCGGTGAACCCGGTGCGCTGGTGGAAGTCGGCGAGCCGGGCGGCTGCCTCGCGGGCGGCGGGACCGCTCAGGTCGTGCTGGTGGTCTGTGGTGAGGGCGAGGAGGTGTTCGCCCCGCTGCATGGACTGTTCGGCTTCGACTTCGGCGCGGAAGCCGGAGTCGCTGGTGCCGGCGTAGCCCTCGAACATCTGGATGCCGAGGTGGCGGTACTGGACGGCTCCGGCGATGACGCCGCCAGGCCGGCGGGCGATGTACCAGGCCAGGGTGCGGCGGAACTGCCGGGCGGTCAGATTCCAGGGCTTGCCGTTGACCTCGGGAATCGCACCTGGGAGGCCGTAGTGATGGCAGTAGGCGTTGACCCAGGTGATCACGCGGTTGATCAGCTCGTTGCTGGAGCGCAGCGTCATCGCTCCGGCCCGGATGCGCTCTGCCGGGTAGAGGCTGCGCAGGAGCAGGTCGCTGGTGGGCGGCTGGAGGCGTTCGAGGACGGAGATGGCGCGGGCGGCCGGGGCGCCGATGATCCACGTGGCGATGGTGCCGGCGGGGTCGTTCTCGCCCTTGAAGGCGAGGCTGGTGATCGTCCACCGGTAGGGGTGGCCGGCGCCGTCGAGCAGGGTGCGGGTGCTGCCGCGGCGCAGGTGCTTGATCTCGCTGTCACGCATCCCGGACAGGTAGGCGATCAGGATGTAGCAGGCGCCTTGGAGCAGGCGGGCCAGGTCGAACGTGCTGAAGCGGGCGTGGGCGTCCTGGTCCTCGTGCCGGGCGGGTTCGTCGGCGGCCAGGTGGGGCCAGGCGGTGGAGAGGTGGGGACGAGGGACGTGGCGCCATCCGGGGTGGCCAGCTTCCCGGCGGACGCGGTACGCGTCGAGTGCGGTGAGGATGTCGGGAGCCAGGTCGTCGATGATGCGCACGCACCAGGCCAGGAGCGGGCCCATGACGTGTTCAGGGATGCGATGAGTGGTGTTCTCGGCGCGGGTGCGGCGGGTGCTGTTGCCCCAGTCCTCGCAGTCCAGCGGATCAACGGTGAGGCGGTCGCCGCGCAGCACGGTGCGGTAGCGGTAGAGTAGACGGACCGAGCTCTGGGCGACCTCGCGGCTGGCTTCGCCGGGCAGTACGGCGTGCAGGTGCAGCGCGTAGGCGGCGAAGTCGTCGAGGGTCAGGTCGGCCAGGCGGGGCCGGCCCGGACGGGCGGCAACCCAGTGGGTAAAGCGGAGCTGCTCGGTGAAGTGCCGGCGGATCGACATCATCTTCGGCCGCGGCTCGTTCAGCGGCAGCTTGCCGGAGAGCATCGCGGCGAAGAGGTCCTTCAGGGCAGGGACGAAGGCTGCCGGTGCTCGGGTGAAGTTGAGCCGGGTGGGGGCCTGCTGACGCTGCAGCAGCGCGGGGGTCAGCAGCCAGGAGTCGTCGTCGTAGCGCGCGGTGTTCTCCAGCCGGTGGCCGGGGGCCAGCGGACGGCCGGCGAGGACGAAGCGGCTCCCGCCGATTCCCTCAGGCACTGGCGCGGGTGCGGGGTTGGTCAGGGCTGCTGCCATGGTTCTTCCACCAGGTCGAGGTCGGGTTCGGGGCTGGCCTCGCGGACCTGTTCGGGGGTGAAGCGGGTCAATACGTCGTGGCGGATTGCCGCGAAGGCCGGCCCGTACCGCTGCCACCAGACCTGTTCGTCCATCTGCAGGCGCCGCTGGTTCATCGCGGCCAGCAGGGCGAGCAGGCGGGGAAGGTGTTCGGGGGTGATGACGCAGTTCCCGCAGTGGAAGCAGTTCAGGAATGACGCGAGGCATGAGCGGCCGGTCACCGGATGGTGCTCTGCGTCCCGGCAGCCGGACCAGGGACCCTGCGCGGTGCCCGCAGGGGCGAGTGCGGAGTCGGTGAGGACCTCGGGCTGGCCCGCGCGGTCGGCGAGACGACGGTGGGCTTCGAGCGCTGCCTGTTCGGCCTCCACGAGGGCGTCGGCCATCACCTCGTGCGCCCACTCCACCGTGGACGGGTCATCGCGCAGGTAGTTCCGGAACAGCACCGGGACGGTGTTGCTCCGGGCCGCGGACGGGAGATGGCCGCCCATCTGCCGCGTGCGGCGGGCCTCCACGCTGGTGCGGATCCGGGTGAAGGTCACCCCCATCGGCGCTCCGCCGTCATCCGTCAGGCCGTGGCGGGCCACCCAGGCGGTCTTCGGGATGTCGGCGGTCATCGCGCTGCGGAACGGACTGCCGTGCTGGTCTCCGTAGTGCAGGCCCCGGAAGAACGACCAGAACCACTGCGGATCAGCGGCCCGGGTCCGGCTGGGCGTGATCAGGTCGTGCAGCAGCAGGTACAGCCCGCCGGGGTGCCGCAGTTCCTGTCCGGGTGGGCCGATCTCCCACAGCACCGACTCGTGCCAGCGCCGAGCTCCGCGGCGGCGCTTGGTCAGCACCACCTCGACCGCCTTGCCCTCGATGACCTGGTGTTCGGCCGGGAGCTCTTTGATGGTCTCGATGTTGCGCCCGCTGACGGCAGTCATCAGCACGAGCATCCCCGGCAGGTCGTCGCGCATGGGGAAGAGCATCCGGCCCGCCGCCCGGGTTTCGCGCAGTCGCTCCAGCCGGCCGCCCTCGGCCACGGTCCGCAGCCGCTCGGCATCCGGCCCGCCGTCTGGAGCGGCGAGTAGAGCCCGCCCGTGTGTGATCCGCTCGCGCATCGTGGCCACGTCTGCACGGGCGGCGGCCACCAGGCGCCGTAGCTCGCCCTCCGAGTAGCCGGTCACATGCCGGGGCTGGCCCGGGATGCGCACCCGCAGGACGTCGAGTGCTTCGTTCGGCACCCGGCCGGTGGGCGGCATAAGGCGCAGTACGTCCGCGACGTGCTCGACGAACCGCCACGCGTACAGCTCCTGACGACCTTGCCGAGAATGGCCGCGTTGTCGCCCGCGATCGGCTCATAGGCAGCGTTGTGAGGCATCAGCCACACGCCCACGATCCCGGCCTCCGTGCTGCGTTGTCGCTCAGCACAGGATCGGCCCGTGGCCCCTCACGCATCTGGTGAACTGGGAGAACACCGAACAAGTTCGATCCCCGTTCGAGGCTGGGCCATAAACGGCAAGCTTGGCTTGCCGTTTATGGCCCGCTGTCGAACGAGATTCGCTGCGTTTCCCTAATGCACGGCATGTCCACCGGGCCGGGGGCAGAACCTGCGATCAGGGGGCGCGGCATGGAGGCCAGGATCGTAGGACTGGTTGAGCTCTCGCGGACGGATGCCGCGGCGCGATCGGCGGCCCGAGCGGCTCGGATGGGCGCGGGGAAACCGGGTTGCGGAGCGTTTGGGAGCTGCGGTGGAATCGGGCGGGCTGCGCGGCGGAGGATTGAGCGGCCGGAGCGGAGAAGGATCGGTTCATGGATGCGACGACAGCACTGGACAGTGTTCTCCAGCAGGCGCACGTGGTCCGAGTGGGCTCGGTGGGCGGGTTTGGAATGGATGGGGAGATCCGGGTGGATCTCGCAGATCCGGCGGAGTCGACGCAGCTCAGGAATGCCATGACTGTGGATTCGCTGCCCGGGCTCAATTGCATGTGCCTCGGTGACGTCCGCTTCGAGTTGTTCGACCGGGGCGGTAGGCAACTCGCAGTCGTCGTCCTGCACCACGGGGTGACCTTGAGGTGGGGCGGATGGGACGGTGACGCGGTCCTCGCTAACGGCCACCTGCTGCTGGACTGGCTCGACAGGCACGGAATGCCGGGCCCACTGCAGCAGTTCGAGACCGACCGGCAACGGGCGGACGAGCGAGCCGCAGAGCAGCTCGACTGGCTGGCCACGATGCCCGCCGGACTGGAGGGGACGGCTGACCAGATCCTCGACCTCTCCCGGACCGGCGGCACGGCCTCCCCCGAACTGCTCGCGGAACTCACGGATCGACTGCAGCTGACGCTCCCCGACCCGGTGGAGCGGGTGCTGGCCCTGCTCGACTGGTACGGCTCCGGCAGCGGGCGCTGCTCCGGCTACCCCGTCCACGAGGGCGTGCCTGGCGAGCTGCTCGGCCGGGTGTCGATCGCCGACCTGCTCGCCGGATTGGCCGACTCGCGGGCTGAGGAGCGGCACGACGCCGGGGCCGTGCGGCATCTGGTGGGCTGGAAGACTCGCCCGCGCCAGAAGCGGGACGTCGCCTGCCTGCCCGAACCGTTGCGCGCCCGTCTGCTGGCGCACGCCCGCCGCTGTGGGGACTCCGACAAGCAGGCCCGCGCGGAACGGTGGTTGGCACCCCTGCGGGCCTGAGCTTGCCACGTATGGTCCATCGTCGAACGGGGCTCGAGCTTGTTCGGGGTTTCCCGAGTTCACCGCGTGTCCGCGGGGCCGGGGCTTGATCCTGCGGGGAGGGTCGGCGCGGCATGGAGGCCGGGATCGTGGAACTGGTTGAGTACGGGGTTGACCGAGACGCGTTCACGGCGGTGACAGCGTTCCGGTCCGAGCTGTATGCCTGACTAGTCCCCCGGGTGGCGGAGCTCGTCGCGTGACAGGTGCGGGTGCTGGCCAGCAGTGGACGTTGGACAATGAGTGTGAGGATGTTTCCCCACGCGGCGCTTGCCCGCGGTCCGTCTGCTGCGGCGAGACGGTCTGAGAGGCCACTCAGGTGAGGAGGCCGGAAGATGCTGGTGGAGACCCTGGTAGCGCTGGCTGCGGCTGGCGGCACCGCAGTGGTGCAGGCTGCCGGTACCGATGCATGGAACGGGCTTCAGCGGGCGGTAGCGCGCTGGTTCGGGCGGGGTGATACGCAGCGGGAGCAGGCGGAGCGGGACCGCCTGGACCAGACCGCGGCCGCTCTGCAGGCCACTGACCCAGCCGAGCTGCAGCAGGCGCGGATCAGGCAGCAGGCCTCCTGGCAGACCCGTATCGAGGCCATGCTGGAGAGCCTGGATGAGGCAGACCGCAGCCAAGCCGCCGATCAGCTGCGTGCTCTGCTGACCGACCACACCCGGCAAGGCGGAGTCACAGGCGGACAGGCGGCAGCCCACAACGTGAGCGTCCATGCCCAAGACAACTCAATCGCCGCCCAGGCCATCCAAGGGGGGGCGAACATCAGCAGCCCCCCTCCGACAACCGGTCCGCCCAAGGACTGAGCGGGCCGGCCAGCCTCGACCCGACACCCGGCTTCTCCGGCGGACCGGGCAGTGTCACCGCCGTTGATCACAGCATCGCCGTTAGACGAGTCGACAAGATCGACTATCACGCCGCACCGCGTCCCCCGGTGACCTGGCCCCGCCAGGTCGGAGTGATGCCACGGCAGGCAGACTCCTTCCAGGACCGTGCCACCGCCCAGCAGTTGGAGCACGCGGCGGACAACGCGGACACTGTGGTGCTCAGCCAGGTATTGGCCGGCTTGGGAGGCGTGGGCAAGTCCCAGCTCGCAGCCCATCACGCCCGCACCCTGTGGCAGGCCGGCAAGCTGGACCTGCTGGTATGGGTCACCGCCGCCACCCGCGACGCGGTCGTCACCGGCTACGCCCAGGCAGCGGTCGAAGTGCTCGGCGCCGACCCCGCCACCCCGGAGCCCGCCGCGCGCGAGTTCCTGGCCTGGCTGGAGCCCAAGACCGGTACTGCGCGTCGCTGGCTGGTCGTACTTGACGACCTCGCCGACCCAGCCGACCTGCGCGGCTTGTGGCCCCCCGCCAGCACGCACGGCCGCACCCTAGTCACCACCCGCCGTCGCGACGCCGCTCTCACCGGACACGACCGTCGACTGGTGCCGGTGGACCTGTTCACCGAGACTGAGGCAACCGCCTACCTCACCAGCGCCCTGGCCGCGCACGACCACCACGAGCCCCCCGACCAGCTCGCCGGCCTCGCCGACGACCTCGGACATCTGCCGCTGGCGCTGTCCCAGGCCGTCGCCTACCTCATCGACGTCGGCCTGGACTGTGCCACCTACCGACACCGGCTGGCCGACCGCGCGCGCACCCTCACCGACGTGCTGCCCGACCCATCCGGGCTGCCCGACGACCAGGCCAATACCGTCGCCGCCGCTTGGTCCCTGTCTATCGGTTGCGCCGACCAACTCCCGCCGACGGGTCTGGCCCGCCCCATGCTGCAGCTCGCTGCGATGCTCGACCCCAACGGCATCCCCGCCTCCGTCCTGACCAGCCCGCCAGCCCTAAACCACCTAGCCCAGCAACGTACCGCTGCCCCAGGACAGACACACGCTGGAGAGATCACGGCAGAAGACGCCACACAGGCGCTGCGTGCGCTGCACCGCCTAAGCCTGATCGACCACACCCCAAGCAGCCCCCACCACACGGTCCGCGTGCACCAGGTCCTCCAACGCGCCATCCGCGACCCCCTCCTCGCCGACCAGCACGATCAACTCGCCCGTGCGGCCGGCGACGCCCTGATCGCCGCCTGGCCGGAGGTTGAACGCGACACCGCCCTCGCCCAGACTCTGCGTGCCAACACCGAAGCACTCACCCTCCATGCAGAAGACGCTCTTTACCAGAGTGAAGCCCGCCTCGTGCTCTTCCTCACTGGTCAGAGCCTCGGGGAGGCCGGCCAGGTTGCTGCCTCCCTTCACCACTTCCAGCGCATGGCTAGCACGGCTCAGCACCGTCTGGGGCCCGACCACGCCGACACTCTCGCCATCCGGGCCAACGTCGCCGCCTCGTGGGGGGAGGCGGGGGATGCTGCTGGCGCCGCCACCGCCTATGAGCAGCTGCTGGGCGACTACCTGCGGGTGCTGGGATCCGACCACCTCGAAACCCTCACCATCCGCAACAACCTCGCCGGCTGGCGCGGTAAGGCGGGGGATGTGGCTGGCGCCGCCATGGCCTTTGCGGAACTGCTCACCGACCGGGAGCGGGTGCTGGGGCCCGACCACCCCGACACCTTGACCACCCGGGGCAACCTCGCCTCCTCGTGGGGGGAGGCGGGGGATGCGGTTGGCGCCGCCATGGCCTTCGCCGAGCTGCTCACCGACCGGGAGCGAGTGCTGGGGCCCGACCACCCCGACACCCTCGGCACCCGGGGCAACCTCGCCCTCTGGCGGGGTAAGGCGGGGGATGTGGCTGGCGCCGCCATGGCCTTCGCCGAGCTGCTCACCGACCGGGAGCGAGTGCTGGGGCCCGACCACCCCGACACCCTGACCACCCGGGGCACCCTTGCCTTCTTCCGGGGGGAAGCGGGGGATGCGGCTGCCGCCGCCACCGCCTACGAGCAGCTGCTGGCCGACTACCTGCGAGTGCTGGGGCCCGACCACCCCGACACCCTCAACACCCGCAACAACCTCGCTGGCTGGCGGGCGGAGGCGGGGGATGCGGCTGGCGCCGTCACCGCCTATGAGCAGCTGCTGGCCGACTACCTGCGGGTGCTGGGGCCCGACCACCCCAACACCCTCAGCATCCGAGGCAACCTTGCCTCCTTCTGGGGGGAGGCGGGGGATGCTGCTGGCGCCGTCACCGCCTATGAGCAGCTGCTGGCCGACTACCTGCGGGTGCTGGGGCCCGACCATCCCGACACGCTCATCACCCGGGGCAACCTTGCCTCCTTGCGAGGGAGGGCGGGGGATGTGGCTGGCACCGTTGCCGCCTGCGAGCAGCTGCTGGCCGACTACCTGCGAGTGCTGGGGCCCGACCACCCCAACACCCTCACCGCCCGCACGAACCTCGCCCTCTGGCGGGCGGAGGCGGGGGGAGGCGGCTGTTGATGGGCCGGAGCGCCTGAGCGGACTAACTGATCGTTTCAGAATGAGCGACCAGCCCGGAGCTTCCTCGCAGATCATGCAACACTCGACGCGTGACAACGCCCGGAGAACCGCCCAGAGCCAGCCTGCCCGGCTGCGGTCCGCATGCCTGTCCCTGCTGCAAGCTCTTGACGCTGGAAGCCCGCGGAGAATTCGAGATCTGTGACGAGTGCAGCTGGGAAGACGATGGCCAGGACGACCCGAACGCCGACGAGGTCTGGGGCGGCCCCAACGGAGCGGAGAGCCTGACCGACGCACGTCGTCGCTACGCGCAGTACGTCACCACAACGAGGGCAACAGATCCGAGATCGGCAGCCAATGGCGGCCCAGGCAGGTGGCGTTCGCGCCCGAAGCGTCGTCGCATCTGAGTACAGGGATTGGTCCACACCGGAGCTGTAGCCTCGTGCAGAGCCATGAGATTGGCTCAGGACTTGGCAGTTGGGCTGGTGGGCGGCAGAGTTCTGCGGGTGTCGGATGATCTTGTGCCTGATGATCTGTGGGAGCATGTCGCCCCGCTGCTCCCACCCCGCCCGCCGAGGCGTCAGCGGTACCCAGGCCGGCTGCCGACGGATGGCCGCGCTGCCTTGCGTGGGATCGTCTACGTCCTGCGCACGGGTGTGACCTGGGCCGACGTACCAGCTGAGAAGATCGGCTGCAGCGGAGTGACCTGCTGGCGGCGTCTTCGGGACTGGACCGAGGCCGGCGTGTGGCCGCGCCTGCACGAGGTCCTCTTGGCGGAACTCCGTAAGACCGGGCTGCTCGAGATGGACGATGCCGCGATCGACGGTTCCCACGTCAGGGCCCTGAAAGGGGGGCTCACGCTGGACCTTCGCCGGTCGACCGCGGCCGCCCTGGCAGCAAGCACCACTTGATCACCGATCGGCATGGGACGCCCCTCGCCGTGTCGCTGACCAGCGGAAACCGGCACGATGTCACCCAGTTGATGCCCCTGCTGGACATGATCCCCCGCATCCGCGGGCGCCGCGGGCGCCCGCGTCATCGTCCGCGCCGGCTGTTCGCCGACCGCGGCTACGACTACGACAAGTACCGTCGCCTTCTGCGGGCCCGCGGCATCACCCCGAAGATCGCCCGCAAAGGCACTGCCCACGGCTCCGGCCTGGACAAGACCCGCTTGGTCGTCGAGCGCACCTTCGCCTGGCTCCACCAGTTCAAACGACTCCGGATCCGCTATGAGATACGGGCCGACCTCCACCTCGGCCTGCTCCAACTCGCCTGCAGCATCATCTGCTTGAGACGGTCCATCCTCGGCTATGCCGAGAGAGCCGACCGGGGAGCAGGCGTATCCGAACTGAATGCCCACCTGCCCGTCGAAGTCCCGGTCACCCGCCCCGTTGGTGTCATCTGTCTCTTCCTCTTCCACTGGCAGGGCGGGTGGTGTCACGGTCTCGGTCGTTGCGGTGGGGCCTGATGCGGGCTCTGGTGACGGCCCGTACTCGATGTCGTCAAGTGTTGAGCCTATGAAGAGTCCGAGCAGGACGACAACGACGATGCAGCCTCCTACAAGGGAGACACAGGACAAAAACTCCCACCACAGGCAGAAGCAGGCCCTTCCCACCAGAAGCCGCCCACCGGGCCGCTCCCAGGCCGCGTAGGCCGCCCCTCGGCACGCCGGGGACGGCTCACATCTTCGTCAAATCAAGTCCGCGACCAGGGCGGTGGCGTTGTCCGGTTCTCTGAACTAGCGTCAAGGAGTGGCCGGGGCCGACTGCTCTCCCGATGCTGATGCCAGCCACGTCCGCCAGACATGGCGTGTGTTCGGTACCTCAGGACGATCGAGGAGCCAGAGAAGGTAGCCGGCGTGCAGCCGAGCCCAGGGGTTGTCCGAATGGACCGCCTTACCGAGCCTTGGGCGCAGGTCCTCGCTGTCGACTGCCCGGGCAATGCGAACGTACTCGCGATCCTTGCACCGGTAGGCCCGCTGGACGACGATTTCGAGAAAGCGAGTGAGGGTCTCCCTGACCGACTCGTCGTGGTCGGGGCCACGCTGCGGATGAGGGCCTGTTTGGTTCCCCAAGCCTTGGCGTGCTCTGTCCAATCCTGCGGATACCGCGCTTCCCACTCCAGAAATAGCAGCGCGTACGGCAGACCCGGCCAAGACTTAGTCCCCACCCCGCTGGTGCCTTCCCACAATCCGTCGGGAAGGCAGTGTCTGCGGACGTCGTAGTACTCCTCGCGCGCCCGCTTGAAGGCCGACTCCTGGTACTGCTCCTCCGTCCCCAGCGGCAACGTCAGTTGCCACAACTCGTTGGAGCGATCAAGAGCGTCCCAGGTGTTCTTCCTGGCCTTGTCCCGGTGGGCAAGCGCCGCTGCTCGGGCAGCGGGATCATCCGCTATGAGACCGAATGCCCACCCCAACCGGGCGCTCCAGGCACGGGCGTCATCGTCGCCCGAGCCCACCACTGCCCCGATATCGTTCGTCACGCCGGAGATCATCTCCTGGACGGAGCGGCACGTACATTCGGTTCTGCCTACCACCCGCCGCAGGGACTCATCGATGCTGTTCGACGTGGTGAGGCGGCAGTCGCCCCCAAAGGGCCCGAATCCTGCCGCCGCTTCGCTGTGCCGCCCGGCTCGGAGGACGGGCCAACACGCACAGTTCAGCACCCTCTGCCCTCCGGCGGTCGGAAGGCAACGTTGGGCATACCGAGGTCGACGATGTGGCTGGGGCGGGCAAGATAGTCGTCCAATTGGGCGAGCTTGTCGTTCGCTCCGGCGAGGCTGACTGCGAGTCCTTCGACCTCGCCGAGCCAGCCCTCCCGCTCAGCTTCGGTGATGCGAGCGATGAGGTTGTCGCGGATCTCGGTCAGCCGTGTGCGCTGGGCGGAGTCTGGACGGAGCATCGAACATCGGACGCAGGCTTCTCTGAACTAGCGATCGCTACTCGAGGCTCTGTGTAAACCGCTGGCAGGTGGGCCAGGCCAGTGTCGAGCATGATGCGGTCGACAGTCTCAGGCAGGGCGCTGCCGGCACTGATGACGGTCTCGAGCCCATCGGGAAGCAGATCGCGCGGCCGGTACCAGTCGCGCAGTTGCGTCTCGTTGACGTCGTCGGCGATCGGCTTGGTGGCATGCCGGGCGAGAGTCTCGTCGAAGGAGACGTCCAGGTAGTAGCCGTGGGTCCGGCCGCGGTGGTCGGCGCGCAACTGGGCGAGCATGTCGCCGTAGTGGTCGGCGTAGAGGATGCCTTCGACCACGACGTGGTACCCGGCGTTGAGGGCGTAGCGGGCTGTCAGGTCGATCAGGCCGATGTTCGCGGCGCCGGGCCGGTCCCGTTCGCGGAGCACGATGCGGCGGAGGTTGTCCTGGCCGACCAGGGCCAGGCCGCGGCCGAACCTCTCACGGAGGCCGGCCGCGATCGACGACTTCCCCGACGCGCTGTTGCCACGCAGCACAACCAGCCGGGACTCTTCGGTTCCCACCATCACAAGCGGTCACGCTACCGGCCGCCGACGACGAGAATCCCCGCGGCCGGTCACGATGTGACCGAAGAGTGCGCATCGAGTTCGAACCCCTGATCCACAGCGGCGCCGACGTGGAGGGGCCGGGGGTTGGGCCGGCGGAGAGGGGGAACCCGATGTTCCTGACCCGGAGGGGAGTGACCGGATATGACCGCAGCGAGCTCGGCCACGGTGGCGAGAAGAGTAGCCCGTGGCGACGCCATCCGTGGCGGGGCCCGTATGGGTTTCGTGGCGCGTGGGGTGCTGTATCTGCTCGTCGGGGCACTGGCCGTACGGATCGGTCTGACCGGCACGGGCGAGCAGGCTGACCGAGGTGGGGCCCTGGCTGAGGTTTCGGGTGCCCCGTTCGGCGCGGTGCTGCTGTGGGCGCTGGGCTGAGTCTCGTCGGCATGGCTCTTTGGCGGCTGTCAGAGGCCGTATTCGGTGCCGCCGGTCCCCAGGGTGACGGCGCGGCCAAGCGGGCCATGTCCGGGGCGCGTTGTGTGTTCTACGGCGTCACCTCCTTCCTTGTGTTCTCCTTCGCGGCGGACTCACGGGACAGCGGGGCGGGGTCGAGCGACCAGCAGAGTCAGGACATCACCGGTCGGCTGCTGGGGCTGCCGGGCGGGCAGTGGTGGGTGGGCGCGGTGGCCGTTTGTTTCGCGGTGGCCGGTCTGTGTATGGCGGGGAGCGCGGTGATGCGGAGGTACCGCAAGCACCTGACGTGGGGGCGGATGCCCCGCAATGCGCAGCGCTTCATGGACGTCACGGGCATGGTCGGTGGTGTCGGGCGGGGATGCGTCTTCGCTGCGGTGGGCTGGTTCGGGGCCAAGGCGGCGGTCGAGTTCGCCCCGGCCGAGGCCAAGGGCGTGGACGATGCGATCCGTTCGTTCGCCCAGACGCCTGCCGGTCCATGGCTGCTCGTTGCTGTGGCGGTCGGGCTCGTCCTGTTCGGCGTCTTCTCGTTCGGCCAGGCGAAGTGGCGGAAGGTCTGACCCACGCGGGCGGCGGGACCGCCAGCGCCGGAATGGGGACGAGGAGCGGTACTGATGGGCGCCTGCGACCGTCTCCCTTCGGGCGCGCCCGAAGGGAGAGACGGGTAGCACTGGGTGGAGCGGGCGGGCTGAAGCCGCAGTGTGTGGGGGCGGCGCGCCGTGGAGCAGAGGGAAGGCAGGCCGCAGACTCGATCAGGACGGCCTGGCAGCTCCTGGTCATGGTTCGCTCCACGGACCCAGCCCCGGTCAATCACGGTGTGCACGGTCCTGTCGGCCAGTTCGCGGGCGGAGCCTTCTCGGCGCTGGGTGAGCGGTTGGCCGCCTACAAAGGCTACAAAACGTTCGCGGAGCTGCCGGCGTGACTCAGTCACGCCTGGCAGGCTCTTCGGACGGACTCGTGCGGCTCGTCGAGCCCTACGACCCGTGGATGTCCTCGATCTTCTGCAGGAGGCAGGCAACTGACACTTCGTATGGCTTCCCGAGTTCGCTTCACTCTTCCGGGAACGGCCCTGTTGCGCAGGCCTTGGGACTCCCGTGCTCCGCACGGGAAGTGACCCCGCCTCACGGAGTCCAGGTTCTCGGCTCGTTCAGGCCTCCACAGGCCCTTCCGGCCGGAGTGTCCTCCGATTCGCCAGGACAGGCTCCGGTTCCGCTTCGCTTCACCGGAGCTGACCTCGTTTCACTCAGCCAGACCTGGGCCTTCGGACTTGGGGATCACTGCGATCCGTCAGCCGCGACCCGCTGTGCGGACTGTCAGAAAATGCTCACGAGAAGTCTGACGAGACCAACCACCAGACCGTCGAGAAGGCCGTGAAGGCCGCCGCCTGAAAGCACCATGGTGTGACTTCCCTTCATCCGAAACGGTTCCAGCAGACCCCTAACCCGACGAAGGAACCCGGCCTGCACCTTTCACGCCAGAATCACCCGAGAAAGATGGAAGAAACGATTTCTCTTAACCCATTCGGCCTCACCCGAAAGGCCAGGGAGCACGACCGCAACTGGTCCCCGATGAGACGTGCATGGGGCTGATACATATCCCCCTGGATGGCGGCCGGAACAGCCGAGATGCTCTCAACTGGTCACATACCCTGACGACGAAGCCGCAGATGCCGCCGCGTACCTCGCCGGCGCCCCACGTGGCCCCGGGCAGCAGGTGCTGCAGGTGCTGCAGGCCGTATGGGGTCCACCACCGGCGTGCCCGGCGAGCGTCCAGCAGTTCTTGCGCGGCAGGTCCGACCAGCAACCCGAGCACGAACTCCCTTGCCCGACGCAGTGGTTCCACCCGGACGACATGCCCCGCGGTACCGCCCACCAAGCCCTCGAACGTTTCCTGCCACCGGGCAGGATCCATGCCGTGACCTGCGGCCACCGACGGTTCTTCTCTCTTCACACTGATGATCATCAGTGGCCGCACCCGTCCCCGGACAGGCCCCGACCAGCAAGATCAGGATCGCTCGGTGGAGTGCTGCCCGATCCAGCCGGTGACGGCCACCACCTCACGCGCGATGTCCACGACAGGCCGCCCGTCGGTCGCCACGCGCACCGTGTCCGCGGGTGCCCGCTCATCCAGGAACCGCGCCTTGCGGGCGCTGCCCTTCAGCTCCTGCTCCAGCTCCGAGCCGAGTTCCCGGCCTGCCAGCCGCTCGCCGGCGGTGGCGTCGGAGGCAGTCAGCAGCACTCGCACGATCCGCACGCCCGCCCCCATCGCGCGCTCGAACATGCCCGCCGCCTCGGGCAGCACACTCACGGTGTTCGTATAGATCAGGCGGCGGTAACCGAGCCGGGCGAAATTCGCCCAGACGGCCGTCAGATTGCTCTCAGTGATCTCCGAGCGGTGGGGATCCCCTTCCGGTGCGGGATGCACCTGGCCCATGAAGTCACCCTCCACGATCGCGTGCGAGACCGCCGCGGCGCGCAGCCGCGCCGAAACCTCCCACCCCACCGTCGTCTTGCCGACACCGGCACGCCCACCGATGAGCAGTACTTCCGGACGATCCATGGGAGGCAGCGTGCCAGCCCCCGACCGCGTCACGCGATCCGGTTTCGCTCCGTGCCCCTGGCCGCAGCCCGCCCCATCGGCACGATCGCGATCCACAACTCTTCTGCAACCTGCCTCAGCAGGTCGGCGGTCCCTCACCAAACTCCCCCACCAAAACGAGATCCTCCGTAGGGACTCTGTCATGCCGCGTGTGCTGCCGTAGGGCAGCGATGTTGCCGCGGGCAGTGAGGGTGTTGGGGTGGTCATCGCCCAGTAGCCGCTCGTAGTCCGCCACCAGCCGCTCGAGCGGGTCGACGGCCTCGCCGGTACGACCCGCCTGCCAAAAGGACAGAGCAAGGTTGCCGAGAACATGAAGAGTGTCGGGGTGGTCATCGCCCAACACTCGCGCGCAGTCGGCCGCCACCTGCTCCAGCACGTCGATGGCCTCGCCGGTACGACCCGCCTGCACGTAGGACGTTGGGAGATTGCCGCGGCTGAGGAGGGTCTCGTGCGCGCGCAGGCTGCGGCTCCGGGTTCCCCGTCGGGGAAGCGGACGTCTCGGTCAGTTGCTCGGTCTCGGCGATCGCGGCGAGCTGCGAGCCGTAGACCTTGAGGGTGTTGCCGGAGCAGCTGTGATTCCGGTTGCGCCTTCGCGCCCGGGATCACCGGCGAGGCGGAGGAGGGGCAGGAGGAGGCGTTGGCCGGGGCAGTGGTGCGGACAGATGGTGCAGGCGTACGGGGGAACAGCTCGGTACGCTCGGCCTGGCCATCAATGCCGCCACGCTCTGGACGACGTGCTACCTCGATGCCGCCGTCGACCACCTGCGGCCCTGCGTCCGAGGAGCGGGAGCATGACGTCCGGGACGAGGAAGTGGTCCGGCTCTCCCCGCTGAAGCACGCCATCCTCGACTGCCTGGACTGCCTGGACTGCTACAGCTTCGCCGCCCGCCCGCCGCGCGAGGGCCTGTGCCCACTGCGTGACCCGGCGACCGTCCACCTCGAGGGGGACGACGAGGGCACCGGCGAGTGACGCGGCGTCAGGGCGCGTATCGGGTCGTGGTCGATGGGCATGGCGGCTTCCGGGGAGGGTGCCCGCCCGGGGGACGGGCCCGGTGATCTGCGGCTGCGTAGCGTGGAGTCGGGTGGCCGCAAGCGCTGCCGCAGACAGGCAACGGGCCCGAGGGACCCGGCTGCGTGCCCGTCGGGGTGGTGTGTCAGACCATGGCGAGCCGGTCCACCAGTAGCTCCACCCTCGGCTCGACGTACTCCGGTGGCAGCCGTCCCGCCCGGGTCAGGGTCGCCAGGCCGTGCAGGCCAGCCCAGAACACCTCGGTGAACAGTCCCGGGTGGACGCCGTCGCCGGCGACCTCGGTGAGGGATTCGAGCAGGGCAGCGAAGGCGTCCTTCAGCGGCTCGGGGGTGTCCTCCTGCGCGTACGCCAGGCCGCCGTCGAGCTGGAACAGGGCGTCGTAGACCGCCGGGTTGCGTGCGGCGAAATCGAGGTAGGCGCGGGCGAGGGCGAAGACCCGCTCGCGCGGGCCGACCGTGGCGGAGGTCGCGGCCCGCAGCGCCGCGGCCATCTCGGTGGCACCCTCCAGGGCGACAGCGCCGATGATCTCGCGCTTGCCACGGAAGTGACTGTAGAGGACGGGCTGGCTGTACTCGATGCGCTCGGCAAGGCGGCGCGTGGTGACCGCGTCCCAGCCCTGCTGCTCGGCAAGTTCACGGGCTGTCGCCACGATGAGGCGCTCACGCTCCGCCCGTTCACGCTCCTTGCGTTCCTTTACTGACATGACTCGATCCTAGCATCGCTAGACAATCGAGCGTTAGCAGTACTAGCGTTGCCTCACCACCTAGCAACGCTAGATCGAAGGGATCGATCGTCATGCTCGACACACTCCAGGTCGTCACCACCGTCGCCGTCGGCCTGATGGTGGGGGTGGAGTTCTCCGTCGCCTTCATCATGAGCCGGATCCTGGACGCGCTTCCCGAGGACAGCAGCCAGCTCGGCCACGCCCACGGCGGCCAGCTGCTCGGCGCCCTGATGCCGTTCTGGTACATCGGCTCGCTCGTCCTCATCGCGATCTGGGCCGTCGCCGGATGGCAGCACCACGGCGCCGGACTCGTCGTCACCGCCGCCGGACTGCTGATCCTCAGCGTGGTCATGTCGATCCTGCTCCTCGTCCCGATCAACAACCGGAACAAGACCTGGACCCCCGAGAACCGGCCCGCCGACTGGAAGGAGCAGCTGCAGCGCTGGAACCGCTACCACTACGTCCGAGTCGCCGTCATCGTCGCCGCGTTCACCCTGCTGGTCGCCGCCCTCGTCTGACCCCCCACCGCCGCCCCGACCCGCACCACATCGCATCGCATCGCATCGCATCGCCCCTGTACATCGACTGCATCAACGGCTTCACCAAGCCGACGACGACTCGCATGGAGAAGAGCAATGTCGCTGAAGAAGATCAACACCGTCCTGGCCGCCGTCTTCATCCTCTTCATCCTCTGGTTCGGAACGGAGTACATCCTGAGCCCGCAGACGACGGCGCCGGGCTACGGCCTGCCGAGCTGGCCGTCCGGCGACGGCGACGGCTTCCTGGTCATCAAGGGAATCCGCGACGTCGTCCTGGCCCTGGTCCTGGGCATCCTGCTGGTGACGGGCCACCGCCGGGCGCTGGGCTGGGTGCTGCTCGTGGAGGCACTCGCCGCGTACGGCGACATGAGCAACGTGCTGGCCCACCACGGCTCCGTGGCCACCGCGCTCGGCGTCCACGGCCTGACCGCGACACTGATGGTGGTCAACGGCCTGCTGATCATGCGCGAGACCCGCAACGTCGCGCCCGCCACGGCAACACCCGCCCCGCAGCCCGCCTGACACCACCTTGACGCGTATCGGTCCGCCCACCCACCCCGCCGCACGGCGAGCCGCACAGAGCAGCCCGACAGAAGATCGCCACCTCCGCCCTGCTGCTCAGCCACCCCTCCGGCCAGGACCCCGCCACGGGCTGAACAGCTCACACCCTCCGTCACCCCCCCGGCCACCCCCGAGCCACCAAGGAGTCCTTGTGCGCATCCTCCTCGTCAAAGGTCTTGCCCTGCTGTCCACCGGTGCCCTCGCAGGCGCGTTCGGCTACGGCGCGGCCAACCTCGTCCCCACCTTCGATGCCGTGCCACTCCACATGAGGCTGTCCTTCCATACACAGCTGATGGAGATGAACGGCATCACCATGCAGGGCGCCATGGGCCTGTCCGCGCTCAGCGCCGCGACGCTCGCCGTGATGACCCGCGGCACCCCGCGGTGGCTGGCCGGCGGTGCGGGCCTGCTGACACTGGCATCCTTCCTGATAACCCGGCTCGGCAACGTCCCCATCAACGGCCGGATCAAGGAGTGGGCCGCCTCCTCAGCACCCCACAACCACGCCGAAATCCTGGATCGCTGGGAGGCTTTCAACTACGCCCGCACAGGCACCGCATTCGCCGCCTTCTCCCTGCTGATCCTTCTGGCCCTGCACCACCGCAGCGCCAAGCCCGACCCGAACGAAACGGCCCGGCGGCAAGAGTGACGAGGGCGCGATCGTCGCCGATCCGCCTCGCCCCGGTCGATAACCTCCGAGTGGTGAAATCCGCCCGGGGTCCGGTCTTCAGGCAGGCAACAGCGGTGCAGGGGTGCTGCAACGCCATCGTGTGGATGCTCCCAGACCGCGGCCTGACGGGTGTGCCTGAGCAATGGCGGCCGCCGGCTCGTCAACGCGCCCCTCGCCATCAGCGCGCCATAGCTCGTCGGGGTGGCGGTGGACGGCTTCCCAACAGGGCGTTCGCCGGCCGCTCCCGTGAACCACGGGATGTCGAACCGACTGGTCCTCAGTGCTCTCAGCGTGCCCCGCCCCTCGGGTGGGGCACCGTTCGTTCTCGGGAACCTACGGGTTACGGGGCGGGGGTGTCGTGCACGACCGAGGCCTCACACACCTCGGAGTACACCTTCAGCGCGTCGGCCTCGGCCAGGTCGGCCGTGAGGCCCCAGCGCAGCTTCGTCGTCGTCCACTCCCCCACGTGCCGGCAGTGGGCGTCCGGCAGCGACGGCATCCACTCCGCCGGGTCCCGGTCGGCCTTCGCCCGGTTCGTACGCGCGGTGACCGCGACCAGCGAGGTGGCGGCATCCTGGTCGTTCGCGTACGCCTCGCGACCAACGGCCGTCCATTCCGCCGCTCCAGCCGGCAGGGAGCGTCATTGCCAGTAGGGGATATTCAGAGCTGGAGGTCGTGTCAGGAGGAGTAGCTACGGTACGCGCTGCGGACGCTGCCGATCTTGACTATCGGGCCCGGACGCAGTCTGGATGCCCTCCGCCGCATCTGGCTTCTCGCCTTCTCGAACTCGGCCATGCCGAGAAGGTGGAGTTTCGGGCCTGCCATGGGGAGTGGTTCTGCGCGCGGGAGTGGGCACGGCTGCTCGGCGAACAGGGCCGACAGGCAGAGGCACTGGAGATACGCGCCTCGCCCCGTACCTCGCTACCTTTACTTTACGGACACAGAATGCCGTGCCCTCAGCCGAGGAGCACGACGAGCAGTACAAAAGCACGTTGTCCCAAAGGAAAAGAATGATGCGCACCATGAAATACACCGTCTCCCTCGAGATCGCCCTGCCGCGGGAGAAGGTGGTCCAGCTGCTCGCCGACCCGGCACACCTGCCGAAATGGCTGCGGGGCCTGGTGCTGCACGAGCCGCTGAGTGGGGAGCACGGGCAGCTCGGCACCACGTCGCGGGTCGTGATGCAGATGGGCCGGCAGAAGATCGAGTGCACAGAGACCATCACACGCCGGGAACCGGCAGACCTGCGCGAGATCCCGAAAACGAGCGTCGTTCACTTCGACCGCGAGATCGTCGGCGAGGGCATGTGGAGCGCCGTGCGCGACCGGCTGACCGAAGCCGGCCCGGAAACGACGCTCTGGGAGAGCGAGAACGAATACCGGTTCAGCGGCTTTCTGATGAAGCTGGTGGGACTTCTGATGCCCGGCGCCTTCCGCAAGCAGTCGCAACAGCACATGCAGGACTTCAAGGCGTTCGCCGAGCAGGGAACGGACGTCCGCGAGGCGACCAACTGATCTGCCGTAACGGGTCGGGCATCTGACGGCGTGACGTGTTGATCTTCCCTGCGTTCGCAGATGACCGCCGGGGCAAGCTCCACCGACACTGCCTCAAGATGACCGTTGCCGAAGGCGGCGACGCCAGCGCTGCGGCACGCAAAACGCTCCGCAGCCATCCACGCATCCGAACGCAGTGCCGGCGATCCGGGCCGGCCGCTATAGCTCAGCCTGCCCCGGGACCGCAAGCCACCAAACGATCACCCAGACCTGCTTCAGCGGCGGCTCCGCGTGCTGGGGTCAGCCCTCAGGCCGCCGTAAGGGCCTGTAAGGCAGCGGCCGAGCGGACCCCGGGAGCGGATCGGGCAAGACCTCTGCTGCCTTCCTCAGTCTGTTGCTGCCAGCTGGGATGGGACGGACGGCTCGAACAAGCACGACTGATCAAGAAGAGTTGACCAGGAAGAACTGATCGCAAAAATGATCACGCCCGCTGTGGCCGTCGCATCCCTGCGGTGGCCAGGGCGGCCCGTGCCGGGGAACTCTCCGCACCAGCGGAATGTAAGATTCCGCCGGTGCGCGAAATCGACATGTTCAACTCCATGGCCTCCGGCAGCGACCTCGGTCGGCTTCAGGCGGCTCCGGGCGCCCGTCCCGGTTCTCCGGCGGGTCTCCTGCCGCGCTGCGCCGCAACTGCCATCGACCTGGTCATCGCTGTCGCGGTCATTCTCGTTCCGCTGGTCGGCCTCGACCGGATTCTCACGGCCGCCGGTGTCGCCGACGGTGAAGCCGGTGTGATCTGGCGTACCACCGCCGCCCTGTGGGTCATGGCCTTCTTCCTGCTTTACTCCCCGTTCAGCGTGTCGCGCCGGGGCGCGACTCCGGGCAAGCGGGCCCTGCGCCTGGAAGTAGTGCACTTCGAGACCGGCGAGCGCATCGGCTACGGCTCGGCCGTCGCCCGGCACCTCACGAACCTCGTGGTGAACGGCATCCCGGTGCTGTGTGTCGCCAACCTCTCCTCGATCAACCTCAGCAAGGACCGTCGTGGCATGCACGACAGGGCCACGGGCAGCGCGGTGATCCACCGCCGGTGACGGCGCGGTCGGGGCGGACGGCGACGCCGAGGGGCCGGCGAGAAGGTGGCCTGGCAGTGGGGCTGGCTCTGTTCCCGAGAGCACAACCGGCAGCAGATGTTCACCACTGCGGAGTCACCAGGGCCGGCGGCCGTTCGATATGTGCAGAGGCACGCCGGCGACCGGCACGGCGACGTGCTGTGCGGTCGGCGGTCGGCGGTCGGCGGCGTTCGTAACCCGTGCACGGCTTGGACGACGTGGTGCTGTGCTCGTAGCGGGCGCCGATGAGTCGGTCCTTGTACGTGAAGAGCGTGTCCGCAGGGTTCTGGCCCTCGGGGAGGCTGCGGGCTTCGCGCTGCTCGCTCGTGGCAGCGTCGAGGACGCGGAAGCCGTAAGAGGAATCGCCAGGGCCGGAGGTGAGGACGGTGAGTTTCCCGTTCGGGGGAAGGACTAGGTGCCCGGTGGCGCCGTCGAGGCGGTCGTCTTCGGCGGTGCCGCCGCACGCGAGAAGGGCGGCGACCTGGCGCTCGGACACCGCGGTCGTGCCCGGCACGCAGTCCTTGGGGAAGGCCGCCTTCCAGCGGGTCTTCCCCGTGCGCACGTCCACGGCCCGCAGGTCGTCTCCCCAAAGGAGCACTGCGATGCCGCTGCCGGCGGACACCGTGTAGGACTGCAGGCGCCTCGCCCAGGAATCGAGGGCGGGAAGAGGGGTATGCCAGATCTCGCGGCCGTTGTTCATGTCGATTGCGACGACGTCGGCGCAGAGCTTGCCCTTGGCCGGGGCGGAAGCGCCGTCCCCGTCGCGGGTACGGACCAGGACCGAGCTGTCGGTGTCGGCAGCGACATGGCAGACCGCCGAGCGGCCACGCGGCACGTACTCCCAGCTCCGTTTGCCGGTACGGGCGTCGTACCCGCGCACCGCGTCGAAGCGGCTGCGGACCAGGGTGTCGCCGGACAGCCAGGCCCCATTGCCCTGCGACTCGGTCTTGCGGTCTTCAGGGGTGTCCCAGACGACGCCCAGCCCTTCGGGCTCGGCATCAAAGAAGCATCCGGTGGCGAGCGAGGCGAGGGCGACCACGGCCGCCGCCATCATGGGTGCGCCGGGTGCGTCCGCCGGGCGGTGCGCCGTTCACCTGCGCGGTCATGTCCGCTCCCGCAGAGTGCCGCCGTCGACGGTCCACAGGACTTCCCGCGTTCCTCGGCGGCGATCATCATAAGAAGCCGGTCCGCCCGGCCTGAAGGCGCGTCCTCGGCCGGCCGAGGACGCGCACGGCCCGGGTCCGCACCGCTTGAGCGGAGACGGTTCAGCCGGAAGCTACGGGGCGAGGAAAAGCGAGGCCATCACTCACCCTCGCAGCAGCGCAGACAGCACATTTCGACGACACGACCTGCAGCGCGAGACGTTCGCCATCAACCGGTGGCATCAACGGGGGCTGACCCCGGCAGCACTGAGCCGAGGAGAAGCCCGAAGAGGCTTCACGGCGATGTCACCAAGCGCAAGCAGTTCGATTTCGGGACTCACAGGAGTGGCTTCCGAAGTGGTGAACATCCGTTGTCGGTTCTCGGGTTCTGGCTCAACTTCTGTGACACGCCCACGCACTGTGAATGTCGTTCTGGTCCTCGCGGGCTCGTTCGGAGGAGACGGAGTCGACCCAGCGATTGGTCGAGATGTCAGCCCGGCGCGCCCCGCAGGGCGACTACGCGATCGGGTCGGCCAAGGGCATCCGACCGGATCCAGTACCCGGCCTGCTCCGCGCCGGTGGCCCTCAGGTGCTCACGCTGCCCTGGCGGGGCCAGACGGTCGTTGTATCCGTCGCACCTATCGTCGCTGTCGTCCGCGAAGAGACATCTGTAGGCGTAGAGCCGGCCGTCGTGATACCACTCGTGCCGCACCACCCGGGCATCCGAAGGATGCGCTCGAACCAGTCGGCCGCCGGCGCGGCAAGCGCGTGGGGAGTGCCGGTGGCGCCCAGTGCCAGCCCGGTTCGCGGCTGCGGCAGCCAGTAGAAGTCCTGATGGACGAGGCGGTCTCCACTGACCGTGGGCCCGGTCAGGTGCAGGCCGATGCGCAGGGGCCACCCGAGCGGCCCGTCGCCGAGACCCATACACATCACCAGCGAGGAGTCGTCCTCGGGCCGCCCTGCCCAGCTGACGGCAGGCGGGACCTTCCACGCCTCGGCACGTTCGCGCAGCGCCGCCACAAAGGCCAGCTCGGTCCGGTCCAACTCTGATTCGGTTTCCGGGTCATCGCTCACGAACCGCGGGGCTTCCCACACGCGGTCACTGTATGTCCCGCCCGGAACGCGCGATCGGCACCCTCCGTGACAGACCACGGAAGTTGAGCCAGAACCGGTTCTCGTCAACAGAACCAATGGGCTGACCACCAGGCCCACCCGGACCGGCTCGACCAATTGGCGCCGTGGCTCCACGCGGTCGCGGGGTCGAGTTCGGTGCCCGCCCAGGTAAACGGGTGAACGGCTGTGCCGGAAGCTGCACCCGCCCGCAGGCCGTAGTCGGCTCCTCGAGCTGCCGGAATCACCACCAGTGCCGGAGCAGGCCCCGCGGGTGCTCGGCGTCGACGAGTTCGCGTTCCGCAAGGGCCGCACCCAGGTGAAGTCCCGTAAATCCGGGGGGATATCGAACGGCCGCGCCAGGGCCGTCACGGAATTGTTCTCGGGCCCCGGCTCTCGCTCCGGCGCACGGCGGGGCGCGCGAAGGGCGCGCGAAGGGCGCGCGAAACGGTCCCGCCGGGGCCCGCCGCGCCAGGTCCGGACATGGTGCGGAGCGGGCCGGTGCCCCTACGATCGGCGCGGGAGCGTCGCCCTGTCGCCCGTCGGCGCCCCGGGACCGACCGACGGCGGCGGAGGAATGCGGACGATGACAGCCACCCCCTCTCTGGTCCTGCGCGGTGGCGAATCGGTTCTCCGCTTCGCGGGCGGGCCGGTGGCCCTGCGCCGCCCCGACAAGGAACACCACATCCCGCTGGCGGCGATCTCATTCGTCCACGCCGAGGGGCGGTCCGTCGCGATCGTGCTGACGGCGTCCGGTGCCGACGAGCCGACGATCTACCGGGCCGCCGATGTCGACGAGAGCGGGGCGCTCGCCTTCGCGGAGGCCGTCACCGCCGCCCTCCCCGACACCCCGGCGCCCGACGGCGCCGCACTCGTCACGACCAGCGCGCCCCGCGCCCGGGATCCGCGCCGGACCCGCCGGCCGGGCATCGCGACGGCCCTCGCCGCCCTCCTCCCCCGGAAGGGACGGACGAGCGGGGATCCGAGGGGCTGACCGGGACGGCACCCCGCTCTACGATCATGCCCATGTCGACGTCCATTTCCTCCCTCCCGGTGCTCCGAGGCAGGGGCGGGGCCGTCCTGTCCGCCGAGGACATCGGACTGGTCCTCGACCTCCCGCGCGAGCAGGTCACCTTCACCCCCGACGGGCTGGGCCGGATACGCGCCGAGGGCCGCTCGGTCCTGATCGAACTGCGGGCGAAGGCCGGGGCGACGCCGCGCGTCCACCGCATCGACGACGTGGACGAGGCGGCGGCCACCGCCTTCGCCGACGGGGTCAACGCGATCCTGGCGAACCGGACCGACAGCGCCGACGTCGACGGGGCCCCGTTCGCCGTGGTCCGCTCGCTCGCCCCCACCTGGCGGACGAGGTTCCACCGCCGGATCCTGCGGGGCACGCTGTGGCACCTGCTGGCCCTCGTCGTCATCTGCGTGGTGGCCGGCTCGCTGGGCAGGTGGGACCTGGTGCTCCTCACGGTCCCGATCGGCGGCTTCGCCTGGCTGGGCCTGTGGCCGGGCCTGTACGGAATGATCCGCGCGCGGCGGGAACGCTGGCTGCACCGGCACGGCGTCATGGTGACCGCCACCCGGGCCACGATGTCCCGCGGGGCGTACGTCTACCCGGACGCGACGGGGACGTACCGCGGCTTCCTGCACGGCGAGGCCGGCCCCACGATCACCGTGGCCCACCCCCCGGAGGAACCGGCGGACGTGCTGGTGCCGGCGTCGCCGTTCACGCACCTGGTGAACACCTACGCGGGCGCCGTCCTGGTCTTCTGCTGCAGCGCCATGATCGTCCTCCACGCCGTGATGGCGGTGGACTTCCTCCTCGACGGCTGACGAGCCCGCGCATGGTCAGCGGTGCGAGGCTGGAGCCTGATCCCTGATCATCTTCGGGTGGCGGGGAACAGGTCGCGTGCAGTGATCATCAATGACCGGAGGACCACAGGGCTGTCGGCCGACGCGATCGCCGAACTCGCGCCCGAGGTGGGTCCGTTATGGCACGAACGACACCAAGGGCTGTCCCGCAAATGATCCCCGACGTGCTCCTCATCAGCTGTCGACACAGATCCACCATCCGGTCAGGACCAGGTTGTGGAGGCGGGCGATGCCGAGCATGGCGTGGTGGACGCCGTCGCCTTTCAGGCGGCAGTCACGGAGGATCCTCCAGCGTGGTCAGGGCTGCGGGTCTCGGCTCGCCGAGGCGGGCTGGATCCGCATCCCGGGGCGGCGCCGGTGAACGGTCAGGTACGCCATACCCCGCTTGCCCGCGACAAGGCCGCGGGTGGAACCGTGGGGCAGCCAGGCAAGGCTGCCTTCACTCAGGGGACGCGTTTCCTCGGAGGTGACCAAGGTGCCGTCTCCGGCCACGACCAGCAGGAGGACGTCCAGGTCCGTCTCGGTGTGGGGGTCAACGGCCCGTTCGGGTGGGATCCGGACGACATTGGCATCAACCTGTCGGCCGGGCTCGGCCAGCCGCCACACCGCACCGGCCGTAGCCGGGTCGAGTGTCTCCAGCGTTGCGGTTTCGAACAGAACCCGAGGCACCGGACCCCCCTCTGCCGGACCCCCGCCTGCCGGGCCCGCTGATGCTCCGTCTGCCACCTTCACCCTGCCTCCCTCCGATACACCACGCCCGCCCACCCACCACGGCATGGGCCGGCCCTCTGCCGGGGTAACGCCTCTCAACGCCGGACAGTGCGGCCTCCAAACGACCACGGGCGCATTCTCCGCCACCCATCGACCAAACGTGGGTGGCGCGCGCAGGCTGACAGGCCCCGCGGGGCGGCAAACGTGCGTGTGCCGGGCAGGTCAGGCTGCCCGGCACACGCAGTTCAGGCATCGCCGCTGCGCCAACCGTCCGACCGAGCCAGGCAACAGCCGCTCTCCGTGTTCCTTCGTACAGCCAGACCGACCTCGCACACTCAGGCGACGAATCTCATGCGTGGGAGGGCGTGGGTGCGGTGAGCACCTTCCCCATCCGCGGCCAGCCGGCCGTGGTCGGCTCCACGGACTGAAGGGCGATCCTGCAGGGCCCAACTTCTGACCCCTGAACTCACGCTGAAGCTCCTTCAGATTCACTGAACCCTGAAGGCTCGACAATGTCGGGGATCGATCCAACCGTGGCCTTCGCCGAGATTGATCACGGCCTCTGAGTTGGTCTGCGGAGGCTGGCCGTGGCCTTCCGGGCGCCGTTCCCGTCGAGGGGTCGACGAGTGCGCTGGCGTGGCCCCCCGCGTCGGGCTGGGGCAGTCCGCGGCCCCGATAGGCGCTCTGGCGCCAGGGGCCGCGCCAGCTTCCCCCGACGCGTATGAAGGTCCTGATCTTCCCGAGCGGTCAGGGCCTTCGCGCCGCCGGGCGTCACTCCGTACGGCCCTGGCGGGGTGGTGACATGGTGGGCTGCCGGACCAAGGCCCACCACGGTGACGGGCCGGCCGCCCCGGAGCGCAACGCCGATGGGCGTCTGCGGGCTCCTCTCCCCCGGCACCGCCGCTGCCGAGGCCGGCGACCGGTGCGGCCGCCAAGTGCTGCGCCGTCCAGGGCAGTGATCCCCGGACGGCGCAACACTCACACCCGACCCACGGCGGATCGGCGCCTCAGGTCAGAGGGGGCGTACAGCTCTCAGGAGACACCCCAGGCCGAGATACGGCAGAAGTAGGTGTAGATGCCGCCCTTGTACAGGCACACCTCGACGCGGACTCCGATTCCGTCGGTGATGTTATGGCTCCCGGTGTAACAACCATCGGTGCTGTTGGGGTCCTGCAGCATCATCAGCGTCGTCCCCTGGCTGTTCATGACCCGGGCTCTCACGCCGTAGCCGTCGGACTGCTCGTCACACACCGTTATCCGGTCGCCGTCCCAGTCGAACTTCGCCTTCCCACCGGGATTGTCATCCGTGGTGTAGGTCCACGGCACGTTCTTCCCGGCTGCTTCCGCGGGGTTTGCGGCCAACAGCAGGCCGACAATGGCCATGCCAATCGCTGCTGCGCGCGCCATCGTGCGTTTCATGTGTCTTCCCCTGCTCGACCAACAGCGCTCGCTCCCGTCAGGTAGCTGCGCTTTGAACGCCTGCGATTGAACACAAGCCAACTCGCGTTGACAAACCGGGGAGTTACATAGCTGCCCCGAACGATCTCACGCCCCGGCACCTTGGGTTGCTCATCCACTCCATGCGCCAGGAGGCGATGTTCATGCCGGCACCCAACTCCCCCCCCCGGCGCAGGACGCGGCCGTACGCCGTCACGGCCGTACTCGCCCTCGCCCTGTACACCGGCCGGCCGGGGACGTCATCAAGCTCGCCACCGTTCGGGGCATCCAAGACGGCTCCGACGCAGTGATCACACCAGCCACATCACGACCAGGCCGCCGACGCCCAGGACTCGCACCCTACCGACCCGCCGGTGAGCAGAGCTCCCGTGCCGACCAGGCTCTTTGCTCCACAGGAGCCGGTCCGGGGCGTGGCCTGTGCTGCTCCGCCGAGCGGCGGGCCCCGCGGCAGGTCAGGCAGCCAGGGCCAAGAGGTTGCGGCCGCGACCTGGCCGAGGTGGTCGCGGATCGCGTCGCCGGTGCGCCAGGTGAGCGGGCCTTCGGCGGTCCCGATCCGGGCGGCCCCGGAAAGGACGTCGGCGAGACTGACGGCCCTGGCCCGCCGGTGCAGCCCGCCCCTACGGCGGCGGGCCCCTGCCCCGCCGGTGCGGCCGGCGAGCAGGACGGTGCGCTCGCCGACAGCCAGGGCAGATCGTGGGATGAGCGGCGTGGAGTCGGCCTACCGGCACCGGGGGGACAGAGCAGACCCCGCTGAACGCGGGTCGTCCGCCGACGCCGGGAATCGTGCCCGACCGCGTCGGTGCGACCTGATGGACTGCGCCGCTCGGGCCGCAGACCATACTGGTCTCGCCCCGATCACCCAATGGACGGTTCCATGGCCAAGAGCAGCTCTTCATCGACCACTGTCCCCGCCACCGTGTGGCTCGGGCGTGGACGTCACCTCGGGCCCGAGGCCGAGCGGGACGTCCGGCGCAACCTGATCGCCCTCAAGGCAGCGGGAGTGATCGACGACTTCCTGGACCTCGACCCGATCGAGGCGGCCCGCTCCACCGATCTGTTCCCTCGGGATGAATCCGCCGACGCCGGCCCGTTCGCCCGCCGGCTCTTCGAGGCCCGCTGGCGCACGGCCGACAGTGTCACGGTACGCGCTCAACTGACCACGTACGGGCCGGAGTCCCGCCGCGCCGAGAACGAGAGCGTCACCTGGGTCCTCGCCGCCGAGGCAGAGCGGCCGTGGCAAGCGAGCTGGCCCTCACCCGCCACCGTGTTCTGGCCCGACAGCGACCAGGTCGCCTGGGATCACGAGAAGGTCCCAGGCGTACGTCTGCGGACGACGAACCCCCTGCCGAAGGACGACGGCGAGCTGCGGCGCCTGCTGCGGGAATGCACCCGGCAGAACTGGTTCATCCATGTCGTGGTGCACGAGGCCATGACACCGGACGCACGCGGACAGCGGCCGATCACCGCATTCCTCCCACCGAGCCTGCGACACCGGGTCGTCGAACACCGGGCCACGCCCGAGCAGGCGCTGATCGCCGACTTCGCGATGAAGCGTGAGCTGGGCGTCGGGCTACCGCGCGGCGGGGCCGTCGTCCTGCCCCCGACACCACAGATCCCGGGCTACGACGCAGAGCGCTTCACCGTACGCGACGTCTTCCTGAACGGCACGGAACCCACCGAGCTCCTCCAGGCAATCACGCAATTCGCCTCACTGCCGCAACCGCTGCCGGCCGACGCCGAACAAGTCCTGACACGACTACGCCAAAGCTGGCACCTGCTCACCCCGGACGAAGAGCTCGTCCACGCACGAACCATGGTCACCAAATACGCCAAAGCACTCGAAGCCATGACCGCATCCTGCGACCTGTACCGCGAAGCAGCCGAATCGGCCCACGCCGCACTCGCCGAAGCAACCACCGCCAACAACGCGACCCCGGCCCCCACACCGGCTACAGCCGAGCAGAACACCACACCACTGAAAACCCTTACTAAAACACTCGCCCGCTTCCGCAGCCCCAACCGATAGACAGCCGAATGGAAGAACCCACCTCCGTCCCCACGGCCGGTGCAACCGCTTCCGACCTCCGAGTGGGCGGGGGGGCGGCCCGGGGGC
>NZ_JBHJTL010000087.1:0-706 GCF_042264065.1 Streptomyces sp. NPDC056222
CGGGGCCCACCCCCGCGGCCGACGATAGCGCGCGGGGGCCAACGCAGGGACCCCGCGCGGGGCGGCCCGAGGCCCCGGCCGGGGCAAACCGGGCCGGGCCCTTCCGGCGTACGGGCTTCCCGGTGCAGGCAGCCCCGTGAGGGGCGGTGCGTACTGCGAGTGCACCGCCCCTCAGGCGTACCGCTCAGGTCAGCGGCGGTTCACCACACCTCCGGTGTCCAGGCTGCGGCTGAACTTCATGCCGCGCAGCGTCACCGGTGTCGGTGTCGCCTGCTGGATCCAGGCCTCGTCCCAGACGAAGCTGGTTCCGCCGACGTCACCGTGTGTCTGATAGACCAGGCCATCCTTCGTGAGCACCTTGACGTACGCGTTGGCGACTCGAGCCTCGAAGGCGACCGCGCATACATCGTCGGGATAGTCGGGGTTGGCGGGATCCGTGCCGACCAGAGCCGGGTTGGTGAGGTCCGTCCAGGTGATCGTCCCACCGATGCCAGGAGACCGGCCCGCGAACACCTTGCCGCCGGTGAGTACGGCCTGGAAGTCCTCGTTGCCGCCGGGGGAGGCGTAGGTGTCGATGTCGGAGCAGGGTCCGGTGTCACCCGTGGCGCCCGTGTCGCCGGTGTCACCCGTGGCGCCGGTGTCGCCGGTGTCACCCTTGGGTCCGGTGTCGCCGGTCGGCCCGGTGTCGCCGGTGTCACCCTTGGGC